>NZ_JBEOVN010000070.1:0-32316 GCF_040295565.1 Streptomyces sp. NPDC002785
TCTGTGGCGGCTGGAGGAGTGGTACGGCCGGCACCGTGAGGACGCTCCGCGGCTGGTCAACATGTACGGGATCACCGAGACCACCGTCCACGTCACACACACCGAGCTGGACGCCGAAGGTGCCGCCTCGGCGACGACCAGCCTCATCGGCCGGCCGATCCCCGATCTGCGGGTGCACATCCTCGACGCCTGCCTCACACCGGTCCCCACCGGCGTCGTCGGTGAGATGTACGTGGCAGGCGCGGGCCTGGCCCGGGGCTACCTCGGCCGGCACGACCTGACCGCCGAGCGCTTCGTCGCCGACCCGTACGGTCCGCCCGGCACCCGGATGTACCGCACCGGCGACCTGGCACGCCGCAACAGCGACGGCGAGCTGGAGTACACCGGCCGCGCCGACCACCAGGTCAAGATCCGCGGATTCCGCATCGAGCTCGGCGAGATCGAGGCCTGCCTCGCCTCGCATCCGCAGGCCGGTCAGGTCGCCGTCGTCGTACGGGAGGACCGGCCGGGCGAGCGCAAGCTCGTCGCGTACGTCGTCCCGGGCACGGAGAGCCGGACCGTGGAGCCGGAGGACCTGCGCAAGCACCTGCGTACGCAGCTCCCCGAGTACATGGTGCCGTCGGCGTTCGTGACGCTGCCGCAACTGCCGCTCACCGCCAACGGCAAGCTCGACCGCAAGGCACTGCCCGCCCCCGACTTCGCCGCGGCGGCGGGAGGCCGCGCGGCGCGGACCGAGCGCGAGGAGCTGCTCTGCGGCCTGTTCGCCGAAGTCCTCGGACTGCCCTCCGTCGGCGTGGACGACGGCTTCTTCGATCTGGGCGGCGACTCCATCGTCTCCATCCAGCTCGTCGCCCGCGCCCGCAAGGCCGGACTGCTCCTGACCCCGCGCGACATCTTCGAGCACAAGACGGTCGAGGCGCTGGCCACCGTCGCCGCCACCGTGGACCGCACGGCCGACGAAGGTCCGGACGCCGGGATCGGCGCCGTGGAGGCGACGCCGATCGTCCGCTGGCTGGAGGAACGCGGCGGCCCCATCGACCGTTTCAACCAGTCGACGCTGCTCCAGGTCCCCGCGGGCGCGTCGGCCGGGCACCTGACGGCCGCGCTGCAGACGCTGCTGGACCACCACGACATGCTGCGGGCTCGTCTGACGCACGGCGCCGACGGCTGGTCGCTGGAGGTCCCGGACCGTGACACGGCCGACGCGGCAGCCCTGCTGCACCGGGTTCCGCTGCCGTCCGGTCCGGTCCGGGCCGAGACGCTCGCCGACGCTCTGGAGGAGCACGCCACCGCGGCGTGGGACCGGCTCTCGCCCGAGGACGGCGTCATGGTCCAGGCGGTCTGGTTCGACGCCGGTCCGGACCACCCGGGGCGGCTGCTGCTGATCGCCCACCACCTCGTGGTCGACGGCGTCTCCTGGCGCATCATCACCCCCGATCTGGCCGAGGCGTACCAGGCCCTGGCCAGTGGCGGGAAGCCGGCGCCCGAACCGGTGCCCACGTCCTTCCGTACCTGGGCCCGCCTGCTGAACGAGGAGGCCCTGAGGCCCGAACGCGTCGGCGACCTGAGCCGCTGGACAAAGATGCTGGCCGATGGCGAACCGCTGCTCGGCGAACGTCCACTTGATCCGGCACGTGACACCCGGGCGACCGCGCGCACCCTCAGCCTGTCCCTCGCACCCGAGCACACCGAACCGCTGCTGACCTCCGTCGTCTCCGCGTTCCACGCCGGGGTGAACGACGTGCTGCTGACCGGATTCGCGCTGGCCGTCGCCGAGTGGCAGGAGAGCCGGGGCCGGCGCACCCGGGGCGTGCTGGTGGATCTCGAAGGCCATGGCAGGACCGGACCGGGCGGCGCCGCCTGCGACCTGTCGCGCACGGTCGGCTGGTTCACCGGGATCCACCCGGTGCGGCTGGAGACCGGATACCAGGACTGGGAACAGCTCACCGCCACCGGCTCGGGTGCGGGCAGGGTGCTCAAGCAGGTCAAGGAGCAACTGCGGGCGGTGCCCGACAACGGGCTCGGATACGGGCTGCTGCGCTACCTCAACCCGAACACCCGGTCCTCTCTCGCCGACCTCGCCCATCCTCAGATCGGTTTCAACTACCTGGGCCGGCTCGGAGGTGGCGGCGAAGCGGCCGAGGCCGTGGACTGGGGCCCGGCCCCCGAGTCCGGCGGGCTCGGCGGCGGCGCCGACGACGCCATGCCGCTCGCGCACCCGCTGGAGGTCAACGCCTTCACCCAGGACGGCCCCCAGGGACCGCAACTGGTGGCCACCTGGACCTGGGCCGGTGAACTGCTCGGCGAGGAGGACGTGGCCGGGCTGGCCGAGGCGTGGTTCCGCATGCTGCGGATGCTCGCCGAGCACGCCGCCGCTCCCGAGACCGGCGGCTGGACGCCTTCCGACCTGCCGCTGGTGTCGCTGAGCCAGCACGACATCGACGGGCTCGGTGACGACCTGGACGACGACCTCGACGACGACTTCGACGGCTTCTACGCATCCGACGATTTCCAGAACCAGCAACACCAGCAACATCACGGACACGACAACGCCGATGCCGGCACCAACTGGAGGAACCGATGAACAAGCCGGCGATCGAGGACGTACTCCCGCTGTCACCCCTGCAGGAGGGACTGCTGTTCCACGCGCTGCTCGACGAGCAGGAGATGGACGTCTACACGGTGCAGCTGGTGCTGGAGCTCACCGGCACGGTGGACACCGAACGGATGACGGCCGCCGTCGCCGCGCTCGTCGCCCGGCACTCCAGCCTGCGCGCCGGCTTCCGGCACGAGGGCCTGGAGCGCCCGGTGCAGGTGATCCGCAGCCGGGTCCGGCCGCCCTACCGGGAGGTCGACCTCAGCGGACTGCCGAAGGACGAGCGGCCCGCCGCGCTGGAACAGGCCCTGGCCGAGGACCGCGCGCGCCGCTTCGACCTGAACCGGCCGCCGCTGGTGCGCTTCACCCTGGTGCGCCTCGGCGAGCGCGAGCACCGGCTCGTGGTGAGCAATCACCACATCCTGCTGGACGGCTGGTCCACACCGCTGCTGGTCAGCGAGCTCTTCACCCTGTACAGGCAGCACGGCGACCCGTCCGGGATGCCTCACGTCACGCCCTACCGCGACTATCTGGCGTGGGTGGCCAAGCAGGACCGGGCGCAGAGCGAGCAAGCCTGGCGCGATGTGCTCGGGGACGTCTGCGAGCCCACCCTGCTGGCTCCCGAGGACCCGGCCCGCCGGCCGGTCCGGCCGCGCCATCACACGCTGGACCTGTCCGAGGACTTCACCTCCGCGCTGACGGCGCGGACCCGCCGGCACGGTCTGACGCTGAACACCGTCCTGCAGGGCGTGTGGGGGCTGCTGCTGGGCCGCCTCACCGGCCGGGACGACGTCGTCTTCGGCGGCACGGTCTCCGGGCGCCCACCGGAGCTGCCCGGTGTGGAGCACATGATCGGTCTGTTCATCAACACCCTGCCGGTCCGGGTCACCCTCGACCGCACCGAATCGCTGGCCGGACTCCTGGCCCGGCTGCAGAAGCAGCAGACCGGCCTCATGAGCCATCAGCAGCTGAGCCTCACCGAAGTGCAGTCACTCGGCGGCTGGAAGGAGGGTGTCGGCGAGCTGTTCGACACGCTCACCGTGACGGAGAACTACCCCGTCGACCCGTCCGCACTGGCGGCCGAGCACCCGGGCGACCGGGACGAGCTGCGGGTCACCGGGCTGGTGGGGGAAGACGCCAACCACTACCCGATGAGTCTCGCGGCTGTCCCCGGCCCCCGGCTCCACCTGCGGCTGAGCTACCGGCCCGACCTGTTCTCCGACGAGACCGTGCGGCTGATGGGCGGCCGCCTGGAAGCGCTGCTGCGGGCCGTGGTCGAGGACCCGGAGCAGGCCGTCGGCCGACTGGACGTCGTCTCCCGCGACGAACACCGGCGGATCGTCGACGAATGGAGCCGCAGCGGCGACGGGCCGCGGACTGGGACCTTCCCCGAACTGTTCGAGGATCAGGTCCGCCGCACCCCGGACGCCGACGCCGTCGTCGCGCCGGGGGTCCTGCTCCGATACGCCGAGCTGAACGAGCGGGCCAACCGGCTCGCCCGGCTGCTGGCCGCGCGCGGGGCCGGGCCGGAGAAGATCGTCGCCCTGCTGCTGCCCCGGTCGGTGGACATCGTGGTGGCGCAGCTCGCGGTGCTCAAGTCCGGGGCCGCCTACCTGCCGGTGGACCCGTCCTACCCGGCCGAGCGCATCGCGTTCATGCTCGACGACACGGCGCCGGTACTCGCTGTCACCGCCTCCGGTGTCACCCTGCCGCAGGGCACGCTGCCGTCCGGGCTCCCGGTGCTGCGGCTGGACGACCCGGCCGTCACCGGGGAACTCGCCGCGCTGCCGGCCCACGACCTGGCCGACTCCGACCGCACCGCCGCGCTGCTGCCCGGTCATCCCGCGTACGTCATCCACACCTCCGGCTCCACCGGCAGGCCCAAGGGCGTGCTGGTGCAGCACACCGGGCTGGCGGCCTTCTCCGCCGCGGTGGCCGAAGGGTTCGCCGTGGACGGCACGGCCCGGGTGCTCCAGTTCGCCTCGCCGAGCTTCGACGCTTCGGTGCTGGAACTGTGCTCCGCGCTGCCGGCCGGGGCCGCGCTCGTGGTGCCCCCACCCGGCCCGCTCGGTGACGAGGCCCTCGCCGAGGTGCTGCGCGAGCAGCGGGTGACCCATGCCCTGGTGCCGCCGGCGGCACTCGCCACCGTGCCCGAGGAGGGGCTGCCCGACTTCCGCTCCCTGGTCGTCGGCGGCGACGCCACCGGCGCCGAACTCGTGGACCGCTGGGCGCCGGGCCGCCGCATGGTCAATGCCTACGGGCCGACCGAGGTCACCGTCGCGGCCACCCTCAGCGAGCCCCTGGCCGCGGGGGGCGGCGCCCCGTCCATCGGCCGGCCGGTCCGCGGGACCAGGGTCTACGTGCTGGGCGACACGCTGCGCCCCGTACCCGTCGGCGTCCCGGGTGAGCTGTACGTGGCCGGGGACGGTCTGGCCCGCGGCTACCTGGGCCGGGCGGCACTGACGGCCGAGCGGTTCACCGCCTGCCCGTACGGCGGGCCCGGCGGGCGCATGTACCGCACCGGGGACCTGGTGCGCTGGGCCGAGGACGGCACCCTGGAGTACCTCGGCCGCGCCGACGACCAGGTGAAGATCCGCGGCTTCCGTATCGAGCTCGGCGAGATCGAGTCGGCGCTCGCCGCGCTCCCCGGTGTCGGCCGGGCGGTATCGATGGTGCGGGAGAACGCCGAGGGCGACCGGATGATCGTGGCCTACGTCGTTCCGGCGGCCCCGGCCGGACCGGCCGGCTGCCTGGAACCGGTCACGCTGCGGGCCGGTCTGGCCGGCACGCTCCCCGAGTACATGGTGCCCTCCGCGTTCGTACGGCTGGACGAGGTTCCGCTGATGCCGAACGGAAAGCTGGACCGCAAGGCGCTGCCCGACCCCGAATTCACCGGGGCCCTGGGCAGCGGGGCCCCCCGTACCCCCGAGGAGGAGGTGCTCTGCGGTCTGTTCGCCGAGGTGCTCTCGCTGCCCAGGGTCGGCATCCACGACAACTTCTTCGATCTCGGCGGGCATTCGCTGCTCGCGACCCGGGTGATCAGCCGGGCGCGGGCCGCGTTCGGTGTGCGGCTCTCGGTGCGCAGCCTGCTGGAGAACCCGACCGTGGCCGCGCTGGCCGCCGAGCTCACCGCCGGCTCCGACCACGACCCGTTCGACGTGCTGCTGCCCCTGCGCCCCAACGGCTCGGGACCGGGCGTGTTCTGCCTGCACCCCGGGGCCGGTATCGGGTGGGGTTACTCGGGCCTGCTGCGGCACATCCCGGCCGACCACCCGATCTACGCGCTCCAGGCGCGAGGGCTCGCCCGCGACGAGGAACTGCCCTCCTCCATCCAGGAGATGGCGGACGACTACCTCGACCGGATCCGCAGCGTCCAGCCGTCCGGCCCCTACCACCTGGTGGGCTGGTCCCTCGGCGGAATCCTCGCGCATATGATCGCCACCCGGCTCCAGGAGGCGGGCGAGCAGGTCGGGCTGCTGGCCGTGCTGGACACCGACCCGGACATCCCCTCCGAGGAGCACGCGGGTCTCGCGTACGACGAACAGGATGTGCTGGCGACGCTGTTGGACCTCAGCGGCCGGGCAGGGGACCGCGACCCGGCTGAGCCGCTGGAGTACGAGCAGGTGATGGAGGTCCTGCGGGCCGGGGACAGCGCACTTGCCGGTCTGGAAAAGCGCCATATCAGTGCGCTCGCCCGTGTTGGCACCAACATGTCGAACAGCATCATCCACCCGTACAGCCCTGGTCTACTGGGCATCGTCCGTGGCGATGTCATGCTGACCGTCGCAGGCCGGGACCATGCCTCCCCGCAGGCGATGGCCACGGCGTGGCGTCCCTTCGTGGAGGGGCGGGTCAACATCCAGGTCGTCGACTGCGGGCACAACGAGCTGACCCGGCCGGGGCCCATCGGCGAGATCGGCCGAGCGCTCGCCGCGCAGTTGCGCGAGCTCCGGTGAACCGCCGGAGCACCACCGTACCGACGACCCGCCATAGCGCACCCACTTGGAGCAAGTCCCTATGACCAGCGCGACCGCGACGGCACTGGGCGGAGCCGACGTCGAGGGCCGTGAGCTCGACAGCTTCGACCTGACCGATCCCCTGACCTATCAGACGACCGACGTTCACGCCATGTGGCGCCGGTTCCGCGCCGAGCGCCCGGTACACCGCCATCCGGCGACCGCGGCCGGGCCCGAATTCTGGGTCCTGTCCAAGTACGACGACATCATGAAGTTGTACAAGGACGACGACAACTTCACCTCCGAGCGGGGGAACCTGCTGGTCACGCTGTTGCACGGCAGTGACTCCGCGGCGGGGAAGATGCTCGCGGTCACCGACGGCCCCCGGCACGCGGCGATCCGCAAGCTGATGCTCAAGTCCTTCTCGCCGCGCGCCCTGCAGCACATCTCGGAGCAGGTCGTGCAGCGCACCCGCACGCTCCTCAAGAACGCGGTGGAGCGGGGCGAGGCGGACTTCGCGCGGGATGTCGCCGAGCACATCCCGATCGCCACCATCTGCGACCTGCTGGGCGTCCCCGAGTCGGACCGCGGCTTCCTGCTCGGCCTCAACAAGCAGGCACTCAGCTCCAGTACGGCCGACACCACTGCCGAGGACTCCTGGCTCGCCCGCAACGAGATCCTCCTGTACTTCGGTGAGCTCGCCGAGGAGCGCAGGAGGAACCCGGTCGACGACGTCATCAGCGTGCTGGCCACCGGCCGGATCGACGGGAAACCGCTCGACGAGGACGAGGTCGTCCTGAACTGCTACAGCCTGATCCTCGGCGGCGACGAGACCAGCCGGCTGTCGATGATCGGCGGGGTGCAGGCACTGATGCGTCACCCGGAGCAGTGGAACGCACTGAAGCAGGGCAGGGCGACGGTGGAAAGCGCTGTGGAGGAGGTGCTGCGCTGGACGACCCCGGGCATGCACTTCGGCCGCCGGGCGCTGCGGGACGTCGAGGTCGCGGGGCAGCGGATCGCCGCCGGCGACATCGTCACCCTGTGGAACACCTCCGCCAACCGGGACGAGGACATCTTCGACGCCCCCGAGACGTTCGACCTGGCACGCACCCCCAACAAGCACGTGTCGTTCGGCTACGGGCCGCACTTCTGCCTCGGCGCGTTCCTCGGCCGTGTCGAGATCAACGCCATGCTCGACGCAGTGCGGACCGTGGTGGACCACATCGAGCCCAACGGCCCGGTGGAGCCGGTGTTCTCCAACTTCCTCAGCGGCCTGGAGAGCCTGCCCGTCCGCTTCGAGGCGGACCGTGAAGGGCTCGCCCGATGGAGCTGAGGGCCGTTCGTTCCGCCCGCAGGTCCTGATGACGAAGAAGAGGAATACGATGTCGAACGCACGAGCGGATGCCACTTCGGCGTCCGTGGTCCCGGTGTCCCGATGGGAGCGGACCATCGGGTACTGCGCGGTGATCGCCGGGCTCGCCTACGCCCTGCCGCACCTGTGGTGGGGGCTGGGGATCATGGTCGCCTACCCCGACACCCCCGAGTCGGTGCCGGACGTGGCCTGGCAGCGCATGATCGCCTTCTGGGGCATGGGTGCGGCCGCCACGCTCGCCGCCCTCGCGACCACCGCCCTCTTCCGGCCCTGGGGGGACTTCTTTCCCCGGTGGCTCCGCATCGGGGCGGCTCTGACCGCCGGCACCGGGCTCGCCCTGTGGGGACTCGGCTACGGCTACCTGCGGTTCTTCATCGCCGTGGGCCGGGTCGAGCCGAGCGCGGAAGTGGCCGCCTCCTTCGGTCCCTGGAACTTCTACTGGTATCCCGTGTTCTTCGTCTGGGGCGCGTCGCTGGCGCTCGCCGCCCTCCACCTGCGCCACCGCCCCCGCCGCCTGTCCGCCCCCGGGACCGACGTCCCGCAGCCGGACGGACAGATCCGGCGGGGCCCGTCAACCATCGAGGTGAAGCCGTGACGAACGCCATCGAGGCCGAAGGCCTCCGCAAGAGTTACAAGGGGCACGAGGCGCTGAGCGGGGTGTCCCTCTCCGTGCCCGAGGGAACGGTCCTCGGACTGCTCGGCCCCAACGGTGCGGGCAAGACCACCACCGTCCGTATCCTGGCCACCCTGCTCCGGCCAGAGGAGGGCCGGGCGATGGTCGCCGGCTTCGACGCCCTCAATCAGCCCAAGGAGGTGCGCCGCCGGATCGGCCTCACCGGCCAGTACGCGGCCCTCGACGAACGGCTCACCGGCCGCGAGAATCTGCGGCTCATCGGTACCCTGCTGCACCTGGGCAAGGGCCCGTCCCGCCGGAGGGCGGACGAGCTGCTGGAGCGGTTCGAACTCACCGCCGCCGCCGACCGGGTGGTACGGACCTACTCCGGCGGCATGCGCAGGCGCCTGGACCTGGCGGCCAGCCTGATGGTCGACCCGCCGGTCCTCTTTCTCGACGAGCCGACCACCGGACTCGACCCCAGCAGCCGACTCGTCCTGTGGGGGATGATCCGGGAGCAGGTGGCCAAGGGCGTCACCGTCCTGCTGACCACCCAGTACCTGGAGGAGGCCGACCAGCTCGCCGACCGCATCGTGGTGATCGACTCCGGCAAGGTCATCGCCGACGGCACCGCCGACCAGCTGAAGCAGAAGGTCGGCAACGAGCGCCTCGAGGTCGCCGCGCTCGCCGCCGAGGACACCTCCCAGGTGGTTGCCGCGCTCGGCGCCCGGCTCGCCACCACCCCGTCCGTCGCCGAGGACGGCCGCACCGTGTCGGTGCCGCTGCCCGACGGCATGGGCGGTGTCGCCGCCGCAGCCGCGGCGGTGGAGGAACTCGGCATCGACATAGCGGAGTTCGCCGTCCGGCGCCCTTCGCTCGACGATGTGTTCATGACGCTGACCGGCCAGACGGCCAGGGAAAGGGAATCGGCGTGACCGAGACACTGAGTGACATACGGGCGTTGGTGGGCCGTCACTTCCGGCACATCTACCGCATACCCGAGCAGCTGATCAGCGTCACCATCATGCCGATCGCCTTCGTGCTGATCTTCGGCATGCTCTTCGGCAGCGCCATGACCGTGGAGGGCGGCAGCTACCAGGAATACATCATGGCGGGCATCTTCATCCAGGTGATGATGGCCAACATCTCCCAGACGGCCCTGGGCGTCGTCGGGGACCTGAGCAACGGTCTGGTGGACCGCTTCCGCTCGCTGCCGATCTCCCGCTCCGCAGTGCTGATCGGCCGTACCACCGCGGACATGGCGCTCGCCGCGTGGTCCTGCGTCCTGATGGCAGGTGTCGGTTATCTCATCGGCTGGCGCATCCACAACGGACTGCCCAAGGCGCTCGCGGCGTTCGCGCTGCTGCTCATGCTGGGCTTCGCCATGTCGTGGCTCGGCGCGCTGCTCGGTCTGGCGCTGCGCAGCACGGAGTCGGTCAACGCCCTGGCATTCATGGCGATGATGCCGCTGGTGTTCCTGTCCAACGCGTTCGTCCCGCCCGCCGGGCTACCGGACTGGCTGAGGGTCGTCGCCGAGTGGAACCCAGTCAGCATGGTGGTCACCGCCTGCCGGCAGCTCTTCGGCAACCCCACCGTGGGCGCCGGCACGGGCCTGCCGGCCGAGCATCCCATCGTGATGTCGCTGGTCCTGGTCGGTGTCATCCTCGCCGTGGTCATCCCGATGTCGGGCCGCGCCTACAGCACGGCGACCGCCCGCTGAGGGCACCCGCCCCCGTTCGACGAAGGGCCCGGTGTACGACCGGGCCCTTCGTCGTGCCCCGTGACCGTACGGTCAGCGGCGGCCGCGGGAGATCGAGAACAGCACCCGCAGCGTCAGCACCGAGGCGATGAGCAGCAGATTGCAGCCGAGCACCTCGAACAGTCCGACCGACGGGGTGATCCCCGGCCCGCCGGGCGTCTGCAGCAGCATCACCCCGACCACCCCGGCCGCGCCGCCGCTGAAGGCCAGCAGTACGTCGTGGACGATGCCACGGACGAAGTCGCGGTCACGTTCGTCGGCCAGCACCCGGACGTTCACGCTCAGCCGACCCTGCTCCAGCGCCTCCGTGATGCGGTCGACCCGGCGCGGCAGCCGGCGCAGCACCGGCAACAGCGTGAGCACCTCGCCCGCGGCCGCCCGTCCCAGGCTGCCCGGCGCCAGCTTCCGCCGGGCCTGGGAGGTCGCGAACTGGCGGGCCTCGGCGATGATGTCGTAGCCGGGGACCAGCTGGTCGAGGGCCGCCTCCAGCGTCGACAGGGAGCGGAAAGCGGCGGCGATCTCGCCGGGCACGGTGAGCCCGTACTTGGTCATCAGCAGGAACAGGGCGGCGAACATCTCCCGGTCCGGCCGGGTCCCCGGAACCAGGTGCCGGGCCATGAACCGGCCCAGTTCACGGGCCAGCCGGTCCTCGTCGGCCCGTTCCGGCCGGTGCTCCACCAGCTCCAACAGGGCGTCGCAGAGGGCCTGCTGGTCGTTGCGGTGGATCGCGACCAGCAGGTCGCGCAGCGCCGATCGCAGCACCCGGTCGATACGGCCGGCGCATCCGAAGTCCAGCAGCCCCAGCCGTCCGTCGTCCAGCAGCAGGATGTTGCCCGGGTGCGGATCGGCATGGAAGACGCCGTCGGTCATGATCTGCGCGAGGACACAGTCCAGCAGGGCTCCGGCGAGTGCCGTCCGGTCGATCCCGCGCGCGTCGGCGGCCTCGGCGGCCCGGTCGAGCGTTACCCCGTCCAGCCACTCCACCACCAGCACACGGGCGGTGGTCACACCGTCGTGGACGGCGGGGATCGTCACCGCGGGAAGCGGGGCGGTACCGTCCGACGGGTGCTGCCGGGCGTCGGCCTCGCGCGCGGCGGCGACCACCCGGGTGTTGCGGGCCTCGGTGCGGAAGTCGAGTTCCTCCTGGAGGGAGGCGGCGAAGCCCCGGACCAGGTCGGTGACTCCGATGGAGCGGCCCCACGCTGTGCGTTCCCCGGCCCTGCGGGCGATGTGCAGGAGGATGTCCAGGTCGCGTTCCACCACCTGACGGGCCCGGGGTCGCTGCACCTTGACGGCGACCGCCCGGCCGTCGCGCAGCCGCGCCCGGTGCACCTGGGCGACGGAGCCGGCCGCCAGCGGCACGGTGTCGAACTCGGCGAACACCTCGCCCGGTGGGGCTCCGAGGTCCACGGTGAGCACCTGCTCGATGTCGTCCCAGGACTCGGCGGCCACCGAGCACTGGAGCAGGCTCAGTTCATCGATGAACTCGGCGGGCAGCAGGTCGTAGCGGGTGGAGAGTACCTGGCCGAGTTTGACGAAGGTGGTGCCCGCCTCCTCCAGGGCCAGCCGGAGGGCGCGGGCGTGCTCCGCCCGGCTGGCGCTCGTGGCCGGGCCGCGCAGGCCGGACAGACGCGGGAGGCGGCCCAGCCCGTGCCGGAGGGCGATCCGGCTGAGCTCCGTGAAGCGCTGGGTCCGCGCCACCCGGCGCCGCACGGAGCGGGGCCAGCGGACGACGCCGCCGACCGACCCGCTGGGCACCACCGCCTCGGACAGGGCCAGGAACATCATGGCGGCCAGAAGGGCGCTGCCTACCTGGACGCTCACCAGCGCGGTGCCCGCCGCGGCGGGCCCCATCGCGGAACTCACCAGTCCGGTGGTGAGCAGCCCGGTGCATCCGGTGAGCAGGGAGCGCAGCACACCGATCCGGAGACCGAGCAGTCTGCGCGCCCCGACACCGAGTACCACCAGACCGAAAGCGATGGTGCCCACAGCGGTCAGGACGATGACGACCGCGGTCAACGTGAGCAGATCACGTCGTGGCCGGCTCGGATGCCGGCGCCTGCACGGCGTCGGCACCTTCCGCCGGTCCCTGGCGGTCTCGGCCGGGCCACCAGGCCCGTTCGCCGAGCAGCGAGGTGACCGTTGGTACCAGCACCAGCGCCATCACGAAGGCGGTGATCAGAATGCCGAACGACACCGCGAAGCCCAGCTGCTGGAGCATGCTGTTGCCGGCCAGCATCAGGACGCCGAAGGTGCCCGCCAGGATGACGGCGGCGGCCCCGATGGTGGGCGCAGCGTGGGTCACGGCGAGCCGGACGGCCTCCTGCTGGGTCCTGCCCCGGGCGACCTCCTCGCGGAGGCGGGCCACCATGAGGATGTTGTAGTCGGTACCGATCGCCACCACGAACAGGTAGACGTACACGGGCAGCGCGAACATCAGCCCGCTCTCGCCCTTGAACTGCTGGAAGACCATGACGGCCGAGCCGAGGGTGGCACCGAACCCGAGACCCACGGCCGCGATCAGGTACCAGGGCGCGACGACGCTGCGCAGCAGGAGTCCGAGAATCACCATGATGGCGATGCCGGCGATCGGAAAGACCAGCGAGTAGTCGTGGTCGACGGCGGTGCGGATGTCCGCGAGGACCGCGCTGGTGCCACCGACGAGCGCCTCGGTGCCCTCGGGCGCCGCCCGGTGCGCGGTGTCGCGCAGGTCTCCGGAGACCAGGTCGATGGCCGCCTCCTCGGCGGGGCGGAAGTCCAGGACGACGCTGAACTGCGCCGCGTCCCCGGTGGTGGCGAGCATGGCGGGAGAGACGTCGCCCACACCCTTGACGCCGGAGAGCTCCTTGCGGAACGTCTCCAGGCCGGCGGAGTCGAGCCGCTTGCCGTCCTTGGAGGCGACGAACACCAGGGTGGGGTCGGTCTGCCCGGCGGCGAAGCCGCGCCTGAGGTCCTTGGATGCCTGTACGGACTCCAGGTTCTGCGGCAGCGAGCTCTCGGCGTCGAACTCGGCGCTGAAGCCGAACGCGGCCACGCTCATGACGGCCAGCAGGCCGCCGGAGATGCCCGCGAGGAGGCCGGGCCGCCGGGAGACGAGGTTGCCGAGTCGGCCGGCGAGGACGCCCTTGGGCTGCTTCTTCCACGCCTTGGAGGGCCAGAACGCCTTGGTGCCCAGCAGTGAGAAGACGGCGGGTACGAGGGTGAGGGAGGCCAGCAGAGTGACGCCCACGGCGATGGCCAGCGACGGGCCCATGGTGCGCAGCATGCCCATGGTGGAGAGCACCAGGGCGAGGAAGGCGACGATGACCGCGCCGGCCGCGGAGGCGAGGGTCTCGCCGACCCGTGCCACCGCGTCGATCATGGCCTCCTTGGGGGCCTGTCCCTCCCGCAGGTGCTCGCGGTACCGGAAGAGCAGGAAAAGGATGTAGTCGGTGCCGACGCCGAACAGCACCACGATCAGGATGGCGGAGACCGAGGAGTCGGCCTGGAGTCCGCCGAGTTCGGCGGCGGTGGAGATCAGCCCGGAGGCCACGACGAACACCAGGAAAATCATCAGGACCGGCAGCAGCGCGATGAGCGGACTGCGGAAGATCACCATCAGCAGCACCACGATCAGCACCAGCGTCGCCAGCATGATCATCGCGTCGGTGTCGCCGGAGGACTCGAGGTTGTCCAGCCCGCTGGCGGTCTGCCCGGTCACGCCCATGGTCAGGCCGGTCTTCGCGAGCAGCGGCTTGGCGTCCGCCCTGAGCTGCTTCACCGACTCGAAGAGCTTCTGGTCGTAGTGGTTCTTCGTCGTGGCGAAGACGCTCGCCAGCGCCACCTTGCCGTTGGGCGATACGGCCTCGGGGCTCGTCAGGACCGACTTCACCTTGTCGTAGCCTTCGGCCTGCAGGGCCCCGGCGATCCGGGTCACTTCCGCCAGATCGGCCGCCGAGAGTTTGCCCCGGTCGGCACGCTGGAACACCGCGATGGCGGACGGCTGTTCCGCCGTCGGGAACGCGCGCTGCTGGAGCTCCGTGACGCGTACCGACTCGTAGTGGGCCGGCAGGAAGTCCGCCTGGTCATTCGTGCTCTTCAGCTGCGGCGCGAGCGCGACGGCGGCGACGGCCGCGATGATCCAGACGGTGATCGTCAGCCAGGGCCGGTTGACGGCGAACCGCCCTATCCGTCCGAACATGGTGCTCCTTCATGCTTCCTGGGTTGGGGGTTACCGGGCCGGGACATGGAGGGGCGCCCGCCCTGCCCCGCAGTCTGGCCGCCGGTTCCGCCGCCACCCGCGCCGAGCTGCCAACGCGGCAAGAACCTGCCAGGGCCGTTGCCCGCGCTCCGGGCCCGGTGCGACAGTCCTGACGTCCCCGGCGGAACCCGCCGCGGACGCCGTCCGCTTCCCGGCCACCGCGCGTACCGTCCGGACCCCCGTAGTGCCTGGCCGGGGAATCCCGTGCCTCATACCCTCAGGAGCCCGGATGAACGTGTTGAGCGCCCCGGAGCGCCGTTCCCTCGTGTCCGGACTCGCCGCCGACGATCCGGCACTGCGGGACCGGCTGACCGAGCGCCTGCGGAGCGTCGAACAGCGCCTTCAGGAGCGCACCGCCCTTACCGCCGACCCCCGACTCGCCTCACTCGTCGGGCATCTCGTGGCCACCGGCGGAAAGCGGCTGCGGCCCCTTCTGGTCCTGCTGGGCGCGGAGTTCGGAGACCCCGGGAGCAGGGGTGTCATCGACGCGGCCGTCCTGGCCGAACTCGTCCACGTCTCCTCCCTCTACCACGACGACGTCATCGACGACGCCGACACCCGGCACGGGGCCGACAGCGCCAACGCCCGCTGGGGAAACCGCCGCGCGGTGTTCGCCGGGGACTGGCTCCTCGCCCAGGCCGCCCGGATGGCATGCGAACTCGGGCCGCACGCGGTGCGGGTGAACGCCGAGGCCGCCGACCGGCTGGTGCACGGCCAGACACTGGAGCTGCTCGGGCCGGGGCCCGGCACCGCACCCCTGGACCACTACTTCCAGGTGACGGCCGGCAAGTCCGCATCCCTGATCGCCCTGTCGCTGCGGCTCGGCGCCATTCAGGCAGGCGCGCCCGAGGCGCACACCGATGTCCTCACCGAGT
Source organism: Streptomyces sp. NPDC002785 (assembly GCF_040295565.1). NCBI lineage: Bacteria > Bacillati > Actinomycetota > Actinomycetes > Kitasatosporales > Streptomycetaceae > Streptomyces > Streptomyces sp. NPDC002785. The sequence goes on from NZ_JBEOVN010000070.1 coordinate 15,412, forward strand.
ACGGCGAGCAACTGGGCCTCGCCTTCCAGATATCCGACGACCTCCTCGACATCAGTTCGCCCGCCTCCGCGCTGGGCAAGGAACCGGGCATGGACGTGGTGGCGGGGGTGCCCAGCCTCCCCGTGCTGCTGGCCCTGGCCGGCGACGACCCGGACGACGGCGAACTGCGTGCCCTGATCGCCGCCGAACCGGCGGCCGGGACGCGCCGGCACCACCGGGCGCTGGAACTCCTGCGGAACTCCGCCGCGCTCGCCTCGGCCGGGGCCATGATGGACGAGCGCCTGGCGCTGGCCCGTACCGCCCTCTCGGCCCTGCCGCGGACCCCGGCGCTCAGGGTCCTCGACGCGCTCTGCGACTTCGTGGCCCACCGCACGGGCTGAACCACCCACTGGAGACCGAACATGCCGGGGTACAGCGACACCGCCGTGCGCGACCGCGTCGCCCGACTCGGACCCGCGGGCGCGGGTGCCGCCCGCCCGCCGCGCCGCGCGGCACCCGCGCCCGGCCGCCGGGCAAAGGACGGGGACCGGCGGGTGTGAACAGCTTCGACCCGTTCGTGTTCCGCGTACTCGGGCCGGTCGAGGCCGAGACCGGCGGGCGGCCGGTCACCCTCGGCGGAGCGAAGCAGCGCACGGTACTCGCGGCGATGCTGCTCGCCGGGGGCCGGCCGCTCTCCGACGACCGGCTCAAGGCGCTGCTGTGGGGGTGCGAACCGCCCGCCACCGCGACGGCCCAGCTCTACACCTACGTCTCCCAGCTCAGAAAGCGCCTGCATACCGGCGTCCACCTCGAGCGCCGTGCCAACTCCTACCGGCTGGAGACGTATGGCGCCTACTTCGACCGGACGGCTTTCGAAAGCCTGGCGGGCCGCGGCCGCGCGGACCTGACGGCGGGCCGTTACGCCGCGGCGGCCGATCACCTCGGGCAGGCGCTCGCGCTGCGGCGCGGGTCGGTACTCTCCAACGTCACCGCCCACCTGAAGGAACGCGAACAGCCCTTCCTGGACGAGGCCTTCCTGTCCGCGCGGGAAAGCCGGATCGAAGCCGAACTGGCCCTGGGACGCCACGACGCGGCGGTTCCGCAGCTGATGCGGCTGGTGATGGAGAACCCCCTGCGCGAGCGGCTGCTCGGCCAGCTCATGACCGCTCTGCACCGGTGTGGCCGGCAGGCGGAGGCCCTCGCGGTGTACGAGCGCTGCCGACGGGTGCTCCGCGACGAGCTGGGCGTGGACCCGGGCCGGGCCCTGCGTGACATCCGGCAGTCAGTGCTGACCGGCACCCTCGCGAGGCCCGCCGCGCGCGAGGTGGTGGTCACCGGCACGGCGCCCGCCCTGCCGGACGGTGCGCCCCGCCCTCCGGTGGCGCGGGTGCGCGACCGCGGCGCCTGGAGCGGTGTCGTGCCCGCGATGCTGCCCGCCGATGTCGCGGACTTCACCGGCCGCCGTCCGGAACTGGAGGGCATCGCGGCCGCCCTGTGCCAAGGGGGACCCCGCCATGCCGTGGTGTCGGGCGCCGCGGGTTCCGGCAAGTCGGCCCTGGCCGTGCGTGCCGCGCACCGGTCACGGCGCAGCTTCCCGGACGGCCAGCTCTACGCCGACCTGTCCGGACCGTCCGAACGCCCCCGCTCCCCCACCGAGGTACTCGGCTGGTTCCTGCGGGCCATGGGCGTCGCGGAGCACAACCTTCCGGCGTCCCCGGAGGAGCGCGGCCAGCTCTACCGCAGTCTGCTCGCCGACCGCCGGATGCTGGTGCTCCTGGACAACGCCGCCGACGACCGCCAGGTCCGCCCGCTGCTGCCGGGCGCGGGCGGCTGCCGCACGCTGATCACCAGCCGCGACTCCTTCACCACGCTGCCAGGGGCGCGTACGGTCACCCTCGGCCCGATGGGCCCCGGCGAGGGTCGCCGGATGCTGAGCGCGATCGTGGGGGCCGAACGGACCGAGGCCGAGCCCGACGCGGCCGCCCGCATCGTCGAACTGTGCGACCGGCTGCCGCTCGCGCTGCGGATCGTGGCGGCCCGGCTGGCGGCGCACCCGCACCGGCGGCTCGCGGCGGCGGCGGCCCGGCTCGAACCGGAGGAGCGCAGGCTCGACGAGCTGCGGGCGGGCGACCTCGACATCCGGGCGGCGCTGTCCTGCTGTCACCGGCGGGTGACCGGGCCGGTGCGCACGGCCCTGGGTGTCCTGGCGTCCCGCTGCCCCGACTTCTTCAGCGCAGGGGAGGCGGCGAACGTCCTCGGCTGCTTGGAGGAGGAGGCCGAGGACGCTCTGGAGAGCCTGGCCGGGACCCGTCTGCTGGAGGTCTCCGGCCGGGTCCCGCCGCGCTACCGCCTCATGCCGCTGGTACGGCTCTTCGCCCGCGAGCAGAGCCGCGGGGAACCGGCTTCCCCCGGCACACCGGACGGCGGGCGACGGGCGACCGTCTGCTGACCGGACGCGGTCAGCCGCAACCGCCCGCGTGCCCCTCGTCGAGGCCGAACGACACCATGGAGCCCCCGTCGCCGGTGTGCGGCAGCAGCGAACAGCTCAGGAAGTCGATGTATGTGGCCAGCAGATTGCTCCAGCAGGTGCCGGAGTCGATGTCCCGCCGGCCGAGGAGCCCCGAGGACCGGTCGGCGGTCCCGGTCCCGCCGAAGCCGTCCTGCTGCACGAGGTCCCAGATCGTGTTCTTGACGGTCGCCTCGTCGGACACGCTCTGGCTGTTCAGGATCGTCATCAGATTCATTCCGCCTTGTTCCAGCCAGGACGTGATCTCCTCGTCCAGTTCTGCCAGCAGCTGGTCGCTGTCGCGGCCGTCCGCATCATGGGGCGTCCTGTCGCTCATAACCGCCTCCCTAGTCATCACGGATCCGATCGGTCAGTTCCGGAACATGATCCGGGAAGCATCTATGAATCCCCTATGGCGAGCGGCGGCGTCGGGGCCGGGCCGGGTCCGGCGGAGCACGGGACATGCCCTACGGGTCAGCGGTTGAACGACGATCCCAGCTCCGCGCCCGTCGCCACTGTGCCCAGCGTCCCGTGGCCGAACGTGAACGACCCCTTGGCCGTCACACCGGAGGCCGTGGCCGGGAAGACCCACAGGGAGCCCGCGTCGGCGTTCTCGCCGGGGGCGCCGACGGCCAGTTCGGTGCGGCCGTCGCGGTTGGCGTCGACCAGCTTGACGGCGCCGCCGAACTCGTCGTTCGTCTCGGCCGCACCGGGGACGTTCACCGTGTCCTGGTTGAAGCCCACCGTGCCGGTGCCGGTGGGGCCGGATGCGGTGCCGGGGAGGATCAGGACGGAGCCCGCGTTCTTTGTCGTGCCGAGGTCCTCGTAGGGGACGCCGACGGCGATGTCGCCGTAGCCGTCACCGTTCATGTCGCCGATCGACAGCGACGCGCCGAATCCATCGTGCACTTCGGCGGCACCGGGGACACCGGCGCTGTCCTGGTTGAAGACCTTGGCCCGGTCGCCCCGCGGGCCGGTGGCGCTGCCCGGGACGTAGGTGACCATGCCGCCCAGGGCGAGTGGTGTGTCCAGGTCGCTGTCGTAGCCCTCGACCACACGGCCCACGACGAGGTCGGCGTACTTGTCGCCGTTGACCTGGCCGGCCGTGATGGTCTCGCCGGCCTGGAGGCGGAAGCCGTCCGGCCGCTTGACGACGGTGTATTTCTCGCTGAGACCGGTGGCGCTGCCGTTACGGACGAGGATGCGCCGGGCATCGTACTCGTCGCCGTCGTGGGCAGCGGCGGCCAGATCGTCGCGGCCGTCGCCGTTGAGGTCGCCGACGGTGAGCTCCATGTAGCGCAGATCGTCCATGTCGCGGATCACTCTGACGGGGGTCGCCGCGCTGCCATCGCGCTTGAACGGGCCGGACAGGACATGGAGGTCGCCCATCCCGAGGGTGACGATGTCCATGGCTCCGTCGCCGTCGAAATCGCCGACCGCGGTTTTGCCGCCGATCCCGTCGTACCGCTCGTCGCCGGTCAGGAGGGTCGCGCCACCGGACAGTCCGTGCGCGCCGCCCCAGATCACGGTGAGCGAACCGGCGGACTTGGACGTGCCGACCGTCTCGCTCCCCGCGCCGACCACGAGGTCGCTGTACCCGTCCTTGTCCAGGTCGGCGGAGACCGTCGAGCTGCCGAACGCGTCACCGGCCTCGGCGGTGTCCGGGATTCCCGGCGAGTCCTGGGTGAAGACCTTTTTGCTGGAGGTCTGCAGACCGTTCTTGGAGCCGTACACCACACCCACGTACCCGGCTTCGGCCTTGCCGCCGACGATGGCACCGGGCGCGGTGAAGGCCAGGTCCGGGAAGCCGTCCCCGTTGAAGTCGTCGCGTCGCGGGGCCGGGGTGGGCACGGCCCCGGTGGGGGACGCCGAGGCCGTGACGGGGGCCGGGGCGGGTGTCGATGCCTGGGCGTTGGGAAAGGTGATCACGGCGGTCGCCACGGTGATGGCGAGAACCACGGTGGTTCCGAGGGCACGGGATGCCACGTGGACTCCTTCGTTCAGGGATTGGGGGGGTGTTGGGGGTGCAAGAGATGGGAGTGTGCGAACCACCCACACCGCACTGGCACTGTGCAGACTCAGACCGATGGCTGCGCCTGAGGGTTGTGTTCCAGGCCCGTGATCATCGCGATCGGGTACGCCGGCAGGAAGCCGCTCCACATGCGGCACGCCACGCCGTTCGGGCGGGCGCGTTCGACACGGCCGCGCAATCGGATCGCGGAAGCCGTCGTGGGCTGGCACCCTGCCGACATGAATCACGCAGAGGTACTGCTCATCGGCGGGCGCGCGGGCGTAGGCAAGTCGACCGTGGCCTGGGAGGTTTCGGCGCAGCTACGGGCCGTCGAGGCGGCGCACGCGGTCGTGGAGGGCGACCTGATGGGCCAGGTCCATCCGGCGCCGGAGGGCGATCCGCACCGCGCGGGGATCACCGAGCGGAATCTGACGGCCGTCTGGTCCAACTTCGCGGAACTCGGCTACCGGCACCTGATCTACACGAACACGGTGTGCGTGCTGCCGGAGTCGGCGGCGATGTTCGAGCGCGCGATGGGTATGGACGTACGGATCGTTCGCATCCTGCTGACCGCCTCCGACACCACGACGTACGGTCGGCTCGCGGGGCGCGAGATCGGCTCGGAACTGGACCGTGAGGTGGCGAACAGCGTCCGCAAGGCCCGCCTCCTGGACGAGCATTCGCCGGCGGACACGGTCCGGATGGCGACGGACGGGCGGAAGGTGACGGACATCGCGCGCGAGGTGGTGGCCGTCACGGGGTGGGGGAACCCGGTGGGCCCGGTTGGCCCACCGAGGTCCTGAGTGACTCACATGGTGTTGATGATGAGGCCGATGTGGGTGAAGTAGTTGAGCCCGCCGAAGAGCAGGAACGCCAGTCCTGCCAGCCCCCAGACGACTCCGATGACCGGACTCATCCAGCTCCTGGGCCGGTGCAGCGCGAAGGGGAAGAGGAGCGCGCCGATGCCCACGAGGACGTACAGCCCGGACATGAAGCTCGCTTCCAGCATCGGCCACTTCGCGAACTCCCCGGAGATGGGTTCCTCGGGCGGCGCGGCGAAAAGGGTGTATTTCCAGCCTGCGGCGGCGATCCCGAAGCAGGCGAGCCCGAGGCCGAACACGAAGACGGAGATGGGCGAGGCGACACGGGCCGTGCGGACGATGCGGTCGGCGCTGTTGAGTTCGGCGCCGCGTTTCCAGAGGTAGAAGGACGCGGCGAGGAGAAAGACGCCGAAGGCGAGCGCCGGTTCGCCGAAGATGACGTTGTCGAACGGGAAGCCCTGTCCGGCGAGCGGCCACGTCAGGGTCATATGGAGGCCGGTGGTGACCAGGGTGAAGCCGATGGCCCCGAACGCCAGCACCCAGCCTTCGGGGGTGATGGTGCGCCCGGATGTGAGGAGCTGACGCCCCAGCGCCACCACAAGCAGCAGCCCGGCACCGGCGGCCACCGCCATGATCGTGTTGTACGTCGGCATCCTGGCCCAGTCGATCTTCAGGCCGGATGCCGCCAGAGGGATGACATGGTGGGTCATGCGCGGAGCGTAACGCCAGATATGCCCCTTATGGGGTATTAGCTCTTTTGCCCGGGTTACGGGTCAGGCTGTCACCCCGCCGCAAGCGCGGCGCCGGCCGATGGGTACGGCGACTCGCGCGGCAGGAGTTCCGCCGCACTGTCGAGCCGCCCGGCCGCGACCAGTTCGTGGATCTGCCGGGCCAGCGGAGTGACGTCACGGATCGACACCGTCCACTCGTCCGCGTATCGCCGCGCCGCCTCACCGGAGAGTCCGAGCTGGAGGGAGCGGTACGGAAGCCGGTCCAGGCGGAGGTCACGCTCGGGATCCCACTGGACGCGGGCCGGGCTCCGGCGCAGATTGCGCTGCCAGGTGGCGCGGTCGGGGTGAACTGACCTCACGTAGTGGGAGAGTTCGGCGCCGGCCAGGGCCCAGTCGAAGCCCTCACGGGTGATCTCGACGGCCAGGACGGTCTCCTGGCCCTCCTTCGTGGCCCAGCCGCAGCGATACATCATCCACAGGAAGCTCGGCTTGATCCATGTCATGCGGTCGCGCTTCCAGACGTCCGGGAAGCGTCCGTCGCGGACGGCGGGCAGACCGATGAACGGGGAATACGCCTGGTAGACGGTGACGGTCGTATCCGTGTACTGGGCGCGGATCTCGTGCTGTGGGTTGGTCGGGTCGGTCATGACCCCATCACAGCACCGGCCGGGCGGGTACGGCGAGCGAGTTACGGGCGCGCACGAACCCCAAAACCCTCGGGCGGATTTACGGAAACCGGGGCGCAGGCGGGGAGCCGTCGCGGCTCCCCTCTTCGGCTTCAGAATCCGCCGGGCACGGCCGCACGATCGTAACGTCCCGGTCAGTAGGCCGAGTTGACGTTGTCGATGGAGCCGTAGCGGTGGGCGGCGTAGTTGGCGGCGGCGGCGATGTTGGCGACGGGGTCGTAGATGTTCTTGGAGGTGCCGCCCACGTGGTAGCTCTTGAAGGTGGGGTCGATGACCTGGAGCAGGCCCTTGGACGGGATGCCCTTGGCGGCGTTGGAGTCCCAGCCGTTGATGGCGTTGGGGTTACCGGAGGACTCGCGCATCAGGTTGCGGTGGATGCCGTCGTAGGTGCCGGGGATGCCCTTTGCGTGCATAACCTTCAGCGCCTGGTTGATCCAGGCGTCGACGTTGCCGCCGCCGGACTGGGCGGGGGTGGCGGCCGAGGCGGCCGGGGCTCCGGCGAGGGCGCCGGCCACAACGGCTGCGCCGGCTGCGGCCATGCCCAGCGAGATCGTCTTGGTCCTGGTCATGCGGGCGAACTTCTTGGGCATCGCGGTGAACTGCATTCGGAAATTCCTCTTCCGTCGTGGGGTGATGCCAAGAATTGTTAATCGAGGGAGAAATTCAGGTCAATACCCCCTCTTTACTATGGGGATTCGTACCGGGTGATAGGAAATGATCGGGAAAGTGCCGCCAACCACCGGGATTCCGGCACGGTACGCCTACTATTCGATTTCATAGTGACACCCGTCACGTGGCCCACCCCACACGGTAAATACCTCAAATCGCCACAAGAGTGACGCCACTCACGTGGCCTGCTTCACATTAATGACAGCCTATTCGCTCACCGTAATGCCGCATGAGCAAAAGGTAATCGACGCGAAGGGAGGGCCGCACAAGGACAAGTGGGCGTCGGGGGATGGAAGCCGATGGAGACCCCCCGCGAGCGCTACGACCGCGCCCGCGACCTCCTGGCCCGGCGTCGCACGGACACCCGACGCGACATCACCCACCACGTGGACACGACCGCGGCACGCGCAGCACATCCGCCGGCTCCTGAACGGCCGACGACCCGCTCCCGCCGACGATGATTACCTGAGAGGTAATTGAGGCGGCCCGGCGCCGGTCATTACCGTCCCCGTATGGGCATGCGTTCCTTCGAAAACGACGGCGTCCTGGGGCTGCTCCTGCGTGACCTGCGGCGCCAGAAATCACTCAGCAAGCAGGCGCTTGCCGAGCGGGCCGGCTTTTCCCTGAACCAGCTGAGCAGAATCGAGACCTGCGAGCAGAAGCCCGACGCCGAGACGGTTCTCCGCATCGCCCGGGCGCTCGGGCTGCCACCCTCGCACCGACAGCAGCTCGTCGACCGTGCGACCGCGGCGGGAAGGCTGCGCTGGTACGACAGCACTCCCCCGTTGCCGGATGACATTCGCCCGGTTCTGGAGAAGCTGCTGACCGGCCATGAACCGTATCCGGCCATGGTCACCGACAGCTGCTGGAACATCGTGGCTCTCAATCACACGATGGAAATACTGATGGGCGATGTCGCCGCCCATCTCCTGGCACCGGCCAATTTTCTCCGCATCATTCTGCACCCCGATGGACTGGCGCCACATCTGACCAACCTCGCCCAGGTGAGATGTCACGTCATACGCATGCTCAGGCGATGGAGTGCGATCAGCGGCGACAGCCGACTTCGAGAATTGGAAGCGTCCATAGACGGCCTTCCATCGGTGCAGGATGCCGAATCGACCAAGTCCGCCGAGGAAGCCGAATTCTTCGAATCCGGACAAGCGGACCGTCTGCTTCTGCCCATCGAAATGCACCGGGACGGGCACCTGTTGACCTTCTTCCACATCGTCACCTCGTTCGGCGAGCGTCCCGGCATCCTTTGCTCCGATCTTCCCTCCGGCCCACTGAGCGGCATCGCGCTCGAATCGTTCCTGCCGGCGAATACCGAGACCCGGGTCCTCCTCGGTTCGCCCGACCTGGCGTTCCCCGATGCCGGGAGCGCCTTTGGGCCCACACCTTCAGGTCAACAGCATGACAACGAAAGGAAGACCTCATGATGTCGTCCCAGAACGCGGGTACGGTCCCGGCGACGACCGCCACCCGTTCCGACAGCCTTCTCCGATTCGCCCTCGTGGCGGACGTGATCCTCACCGGTGCGAACGGCATCGGATACCTCGTACTCGCCACGGTCCTGGACTCGTTCCTCGGCGTACCCCTCTCGGTGCAGTACCCGGTGGGCGTGTTCCTCACCGTGTACGCCCTGTGGGTACTGGCCGTCTCCCGTCAGGAGAACATCAGCCGCGGCTCGGTCGGCTTCATCATCACGCTGAACGTGGCCTGGGCCGTGGCCAGTGTCGCGACGGTCGTCGTGGACGCACTGACCGCGACGGGAATCGGCAACGGGTGGATCGTGTTCCAGGGCCTGGTCGTGGCAGCCATGGGTGGGCTCCAGTACATGGGTCTGCGGCGCATGTGAGAGCGCGCCTCAAAGCGGCGGCACGGGCCTGTGTCCCCGGCGTCAGCGGCACGTGAGCGCGGGGGTGTCGCGGACACGACGACGGCCCGTACGGAAACAGCTTCCGTACGGGCCGTCGGGCGGGCCTGCGGATCAGCGGTTACGGATCAGTGCTCGCCGATCAGTGCTCGCTGATCAGTGCTCGCGGATCAGTGGTTGCGCGGGAAGCCCAGGTCCACGCCCGCCGGGGCGTCGGCCGGGTCCGGCCAGCGCGTGGTGACGACCTTGCCGCGGGTGTAGAAGTGCACGCCGTCGTTGCCGTAGATGTGGTGGTCACCGAAGAGGGAGTCCTTCCAGCCACCGAAGGAGTGGTAGCCGACCGGCACCGGGATCGGCACGTTGACGCCGACCATGCCGGCCTCGATCTCCAGCTGGAAGCGGCGGGCGGCGCCGCCGTCGCGGGTGAAGATCGCGGTGCCGTTGCCGAACGGCGAGGCGTTCATGAGGGCGACGCCCTCTTCGTACGTCTCGGTGCGCAGGACACACAGGACCGGGCCGAAGATCTCGTCCTTGTACGCGTCCGAGTCGGTGGACACGTTGTCGAGGAGGGAGAGGCCGATCCAGTGGCCGTCCTCGAAGCCCTCGACGGTGAAGCCGGTGCCGTCGAGGACGACGTCGGCGCCCTGGGCGGCGGCGCCCGCGACGTAGGAGGCGACCTTGTCGCGGTGGGCGGCGGTGATCAGCGGGCCCATCTCGGACGTCGGGTCGTTGCCGGGGCCGATCTTGATCTTCTCGGCGCGCTCCTTGATCTTGGCGACGAGCTCGTCGGCGATGGAGCCGACCGCGACGACCGCGGAGATGGCCATGCAGCGCTCACCGGCGGAGCCGTAGGCGGCGGAGACGGCGGCGTCGGCCGCGGCGTCGAGGTCCGCGTCCGGCAGCACCAGCATGTGGTTCTTCGCACCGCCGAGCGCCTGGACGCGCTTGCCGTTGGCGGTGGCGGTCGTGTGGATGTAGCGGGCGATCGGGGTGGAGCCCACGAAGGAGACCGCGGCCACGTCGGGGTGGGCGAGGAGCCCGTCGACGGCGACCTTGTCACCGTGCAGGACGTTCAGCACGCCGTCCGGCAGACCGGCCTCGGCGGCCAGCTCGGCCAGCAGGATGGCGGTCGACGGGTCCTTCTCGCTGGGCTTGAGCACAAAGGTGTTTCCGCAGGCGATGGCGAGCGGGAACATCCACATCGGCACCATGGCCGGGAAGTTGAACGGGGTGATGCCGGCGACGACACCGAGCGACTGGCGGATCGAGGAGACGTCGACCCGGCTGGAGACCTGGGTGGACAGCTCGCCCTTGAGCTGGGTGGTGATGCCGCAGGCCAGCTCGACGATCTCCAGACCACGGGCTACCTCGCCCAGCGCGTCCGAGTGCACCTTGCCGTGCTCGGCGGTGATCAGCGCGGCGATCTCGTCGCGGTGGGCGTCGAGCAGCGCTCGGTAGCGGAAGAGAACCGCCGTGCGGGCGGCCAGCGAGGACGTGCCCCAGGTGGCGTAGGCGTCCTTGGCGGCGGCGACCGCGGCGTCGACCTCTTCGAGCGATGCGAGCGCGACCTGGGTGGTGACGGCGCCGGTGGCCGGGTCGGTGACCGGGCCGTAGTTGCCCGACGCACCCTCGACGGTCTTGCCACCGATCCAGTGGTTGACGGTCTTCATGACAGAACTCCTTCAAAGGTGGTGGCGTCGGTCGGCGACGTGACGGTCGTACTCTTCCCGGGCTTTCACGGCCGACGGCCGGGTGGCCGTTTCAGCTACGGGAACATCCCACCATGCCTGCGCCGGAGGGGGGCCCGACACTGTGTCTGCCGTTTCGGTCTCGACGTAGACACAAGTGGGACGGTCCGCGGCGCGCGCCTCGGCAAGGGCTTCGCGCAGGTCACACACGGTCTTGGCGCGCAGCACCCGCATCCCCAGCGAGCCGGCGTTGGCGGCGAGGTCGACGGGGAGCGGGGGGCCGGTGAGGGCGCCGTTCGCGGCGCGGCGGCGGTAGGCCGTACCGAAACGCTCGCCGCCGACCGTCTCGGAGAGGCCGCCGATGGACGCGTAGCCATGGTTCTGCAGGACGACCAGCTTCACGGGGAGTTCCTGCTGCACCGCGGTGACGATCTCGGTGGGGTTCATCAGATACGTGCCGTCACCGACGAGGGCCCAGACGGGGCGGTCGGGTGCGGCCAGCTGGACCCCGATCGCGGCCGGGATCTCGTAGCCCATGCAGGAGTAGCCGTATTCGACGTGGTACTGGTGCACGGAGCGGGCCCGCCAGAGTTTGTGCAGGTCACCGGGGAGCGAGCCGGCCGCGTTGATCAGGATGTCGTCCTCGGTGACGAGGGCGTCGAGGAGGCCGAGGACCTGGGCCTGGGTGGGGCGGGCGTCCGGGTCCTCGGCGGTGAACGCGGCGGTGACGCGCTGCTCCCACTTCTCCTTGGCCCCGGTGTACTCGGTCTCGTAGGACGGGGCGACGCGGTGATTGCGTGCGGCGAGTGCGGCGGTGAGGGCTTCGAGGGCGGTGCGGGCGTCGGCGACGAGCGGGAGCGCGCCGAGCTTGTGGGCGTCGAAGCCGGTGATGTTGAGGTTGAGGAAGCGGACCGCCGGGTTGGAGAAGAGCGTGGCGGAGGCGGTGGTGAAGTCGCTGTAGCGGGTGCCGATGCCGATCACCAGGTCGGCGGTGCGGGCCAGCTCGTCGGCGGTCGCGGTGCCGGTGTGGCCGATGCCGCCGACATCGGCGGGGTGGTCGTGACGCAGCGAGCCCTTGCCGGCCTGGGTGGAGGCGACGGGAATACGGGTGGCGGCGGCGAACGCGGCCAGGGTCTCCTGCGCCGCGCTGTGGTGGACGCCGCCGCCCGCCACGATCAGCGGCCGGCGGGCACTTCGCACGGCCCGTACCGCCAGGTCGAGTTCATGCGGATCGGGGGCCGGCCGGCGTACGTACCAGATGCGCTCGGCGAAGAACTCCTGCGGCCAGTCGTACGCCTGGGCCTGCACGTCCTGCGGCAGCGCGAGGGTGACCGCGCCGGTCTCCGCCGGGTCGGCGAGGGTTCGCATGGCCTGGAGTGCGGCCGGGATCAGGGCCTCGGGGCGGGTGATCCGGTCGAAGTAGCGGGAGACGGGACGCAGGCAGTCGTTGACCGAGATGTCGCCCGCGGACGGGACTTCGAGCTGCTGGAGCACGGGGTCGGCGGGCCGGGTCGCGAAGGTGTCCCCGGGCAGGAGGAGGACGGGGAGGTGGTTGATGGTGGCGAGGGCGGCGCCGGTCACGAGGTTGGTGGCACCGGGGCCGATGGAGGTGGTGACGGCGTGCGCGGAGAGCCGGCCGGACTGGCGTGCGTAGCCGACGGCGGCGTGCACCATGGCCTGCTCGTTGCGGCCCTGGAGATAGGGCATCGCTCGGCCCGACTCGACGAGTGCCTGACCGATTCCGGCGACGTTTCCGTGGCCGAAGATGCCCCAGGTGGCGCTGATCAGGCGCTGACGCCGGCCGTCTCGCTCGGTGTACTGGCGGGACAGGAAGGACACCAGGGCCTGGGCCGTGGTGAGCCTGCGGGTGCGTGGGGCGCTCACGAGGTCTCCTCCGTCCCGTAGAACGGGAGTCTCGGGTCCACCGGCTGCGACGGCCAGGTGTCGCGGATCCAGCCGTGGTCGGGGTGGTCGCTGATCAACCACTCCCGCTGCTCTCCCGGGCCCGCCATCACATTGAGGTAGTAGAGGGCGCGGCCGGGGGCGGCGATGGACGGGCCGTGCCAGCCGTCGGGAATGAGGACCGCGTCGCCGCTGCGGACCTCGGCGAGGACATCCGTACCGCCGTGCCTCGACGGCGACACACGGTGGTAGCCGAGGCCGTCGTTCTCCACCTCGAAGTAGTAGATCTCCTCCAGCACGGACTCGATGCCGGGGCGGTGCTCGTCGTGCTTGTGCGGTGGGTAGGAGGACCAGTTGCCGCCGGGGGTGAGCACCTCGACGGCGATCAGCCGGTCGCACTCGAAGGTGTCGGCGGCGGCGAAGTTGTTGACCTGGCGGGAGCAGTTCCCCCTCCCGCGCAGCTCGACGGGTACCTCCGGCGCGGGGCCGTAGCGAGCGGGGAGTCGTCGCTCGCACTTCGCTCCTGCCAGGGCGAAGCGGCCTCCTGCGCCGGAGGCGATCTGTGCATGGGCGTCACGCGGTACGTACGCGAAGTCGGATACCCCGCTGAACACGCTTTCCCGGCCCAGCAGTTCAAAGATCTCACCTGAGGCGTGCACCGTACAGCCACCGGTCAACGGCAGGATGATCCATTCGCTCTCCCCGGTGACAAGCGTGTGAATTCCGCCCGGCCCGAGCTCCAGCACACGCAGGCTGGACCGGTCCCAGCCGGCGCGCTTCGGGTCGATGTCGAGGGAGTAGGGGCCGCTCGCCGCGCTCCCGGCGCCGAGGTGGTACCGCGGTTCGTTGTGCGTCGTCATACCCATTCCCCACTTGATACCCGGTTCCTGCCCGTTCCTCTCGGCTCCAGCAGGGATACGGCCGTGTCGACGGCGGCGGCCACCTTCCCGTCGGCCGGGTAGAGCAGCGAACGCCCCACCACCAAGCCCTGGACGGTCGGTAGTTGCAGCGCCGTGCGCCACTTCTCGAACGCGCCGTCCAGGTCGTCGCCCACCTCGCCGCCCAGTAGCACGGAGGGCAGCGTCGAGGCCTCCATCACCCGGGCCATGTCGTCGGGGTTCTCGGTGACGGGGACCTTGAGCCAGGTGTACGCGGATGTCCCGGCCAGCCCCGAGGCGATGGCGATCGAGGTGGTGACCGCCTTCGCACCGAGGTCGTTGCGGACGTGGCCGTCCGTGCGGCGGCAGAGGAACGGCTCGACGAAGACGGGCAGCCGGTGTGCGGCCATGGCGTCGATCGCGCGGGCGGTGGCGTGCAGGGTGTCGAGCGAGCCGGGGTCGTCGTAGTCGATACGGAGGAGCAGCTTGCCCGCGTCGAAGCGGAGCCGGGCGAGGTCCTCGGGTCGGTGGCCGGTGAAGCGGTCGTCGAGTTCGAAGGCGGCGCCCGCGAGTCCGCCGCGGTTCATCGAGCCGATGACGACCTTGTTCTCCAACACGCCGAGGAGCAGCAGGTCGTCGAGGATGTCGGCGGTGGCGAGGACGCCGTCGACGCCGGGGCGGGAGAGGGCGAGGCAGAGTCGTTCCAGGAGCTCGAAGCGGTTGGCCATGGCCAGTTCACGGTCGCCGACGGCGAGGGAGCCGCGGGCCGGATGGTCCGCGGCGATGATCAACAGGCGTCCGTCGCTGCCGACGAGGGGACGTCTGCGGCGTCGCGCGGCGGCTTCGGCGACGGCCTCGGGGTGGCGCATGCGCAGCTGGACGAGTTCGGAGACCGAGGAGGCCGGGGGCGTCATGGGGTGGCTCCGGTGGGGCGGGAGGTGACGGCACCTTCGGTCAGGGCCGCTTCGACTTCGTGCGGGAACGGCATGGCGGACGAGCAGGCGAGCCGGGAGGCGACGATGGCACCGGCGGCGTTGGCATACCGCATGATGCGTTCGGTCTCCCATCCTGCGAGCAGCCCGTGGCAGAGTGCCCCGCCGAAGGCGTCACCGGCACCGAGCCCGTTGACGACCTCGACGGGCAGCGGCGGCACATCGGCCACCGTGCCGTCGCGGTGGACGGCGAGTACGCCCTTGGGGCCCTGTTTGACGACGGCGAGCTCGACGCCTGCGGCGATCAGGGCGCGGGCGGCCGCGAACGGCTCGCGCTCGCCGGTCGCAATCTCGCACTCGTCGAGGTTGCCGACGGCGACGGTGGCATGGACAAGGGCCTCGCGGTAGCGGGCGGTGGGGCTGGGCGAGGTTCCGGGGGTTTCTTCTGTCGTGCCCCAGAACATCGGGCGCCAGTCGAGGTCGAAGACGGTGATCCCGCCGGACCGGTCGCGGGCGCGCAGAGCGGCGAGGGTCGATGTGCGGCTCGGTTCGGCGCACAGCCCGGTGCCCGTCATCCAGAAGACCCGGGCGGACCGCACCGCGTCGAGGTCGAGCTCGGACTCCTGGATCTCCAGATCGGGGGCCTTGGGCTGCCGGTAGAAGTAGAGCGGGAAGTCATCGGGCGGGAAGATCTCGCAGAAGGTGACCGGCGTCGGATACGCGTCGACGGGCGTCACCCACCGGTCGTCCACCCCGAACTCCCGCAACTGGTGATGGAGATACTCCCCGAAGGGGTCCCGGCCCGTGCGGGTCACCACGGCGGTCCGCCGGCCGAGCCGGGCTGCCGCGACGGCGACATTGGCCGGTGAGCCGCCGAGGAACTTCCCGAATGTCTCGACCCGGGCCAGCGGCAGACCGGTCTGCAGGGGGTAGAGATCCACACCGATCCGGCCCATGGTGATCACGTCGTACAGCTCAGGCATATACATCCCTTCGACCGGCGACCGGGGCGGCTGCTCCCAGGTCTAGCCCTCCCCCGCAACCCTGTCAATGCTTTGTCCGGACATACGGACGAATGATTGACACTCGTCTCCCGAGCCGGGAGGCTGGGCCGCATGCCCTCCTCCGCATTGGCTCCGGCCCGCATCCGGATCGGTTCGGCACCCGACTCGTGGGGTGTGTGGTTCCCCGATGATCCACAGCAAGTGCCCTGGCAGCGCTTCCTCGACGAGGTCTCCGCGGCGGGTTACGAGTGGATCGAGCTCGGCCCGTACGGCTACCTCCCGACCGACCCGGCCCGCCTCGCCGACGAGACCCGCCGCCGCGGGCTCATGGTCTCGGCCGGGACCGTTTTCACCGGATTGCACCATGGACCGGACGTCTGGGACCGGACCTGGGCGCACGTCGCCGACATCGCGGCACTCACCCGGGCGATGGGTGCCGGGCATCTGGTGGTCATCCCGTCGTTCTGGCGCGACGACAAGACGGGCGAGCTCCTGGAGGACCGCAGCCTCACCGCGGAGCAGTGGCGCAGCCTCACCACCCAGACAGAGCGGCTGGGCCGCGAGGTGCGGGACCGTTTCGGGCTGCGCATCGTCGTCCATCCGCATGCCGACACCCATATCGACAGCGAGGAGAACGTCAGCCGCTTCCTCGACGCCACCGATCCCGACCTGGTCTCGCTCTGCCTCGACACCGGCCACTACGCCTACTGCGGCGGCGACAGCGTCAAGCTGATCGAGACCTACGGCGAACGGATCGGCTATCTGCATCTCAAGCAGGTCGACCCAAAGATCCTGGCCGAAGTCGTGGCCGGCGAGGTGCCGTTCGGGCCCGCCGTGGCGCGCGGCGTGATGTGCGAACCGCCGGGTGGGGTGCCCGCGCTGGAGCCCGTACTCGCCGCCGCCCGCAAACTGGACGTCGATCTCTTCGCCATCGTCGAACAGGACATGTATCCGTGCCCGCCCGACAAGCCCCTCCCCATCGCCCGCCGCACCCGGGACTTCCTCCGCTCCTGCGGCAGCCCGCACCGGGCCCCCTGACACACCGAGCGGCCCCGGGAAGTGACGTAGTGGCGGTGCGCGGTGTTGTCCTCGATGAGAAGTGGGTGCGCGGCCCCGGCCGCGCCCCACCCCCCCACCCCCCACCCACGCCCGAGGAGCAACACGCCAAGATACCGGATATAGGAAAAACACACCTCAGAAAACCAATCACCCCCCAGTGGAA
>NZ_JBEOVN010000071.1:0-32257 GCF_040295565.1 Streptomyces sp. NPDC002785
AATCCTCCGCCTCGCAGCTGCACGCACCCAGCCCCGCTCCTTCTCCCACCCCCCATGTGCCGGTCGGTCTTACTGAGCTGCCCAAATAGGAAAGTGCGGCCGTCACCATGGCTTCTGACGCGGTGAGGAGTGTGGGCCGTGGATCGGGAGCGAACTGCGGTGAGTGGTTGGTGGGCAGGTGCTTCACTTTCTCCTGCGGAGTGGCGCCAGGAGCCGACTGCCACGCCTCGATCGACGTGCTTCCAACGACCCAGTAGACAGTGGGAACCGCCGTGCCGTCGTAGTGCACGCCCGCGCCCGCGGCGCCGAAGTAGGGGAAGTCCTCGCTGGCTGCCAACAGCGGCATCTCCATGACCCGGCCCTCCCCGAAATAGGCTTCGTGGGCGGCACGGACCTTGCTGGTGAGGGCCGGGGAGTTGTCGTTGACCGGGACCCCCTCGATCACTTCGACCTCAGGGGGGCGGGGTGCTCCGGAGGCCGCGGCTTCCGCCTCCACGATGCGCTTGATGGCATTGAGTAGGTGATCCTGGAGAGCGTCATCGTAGCACCGCACACTGATTCCGAGCTCTGCGGCATCCGGGATGATGTTGGCCTGCGTGCCGGCGTGCAGCGTGCCGACGCTCACCACGGCACAACTGGCCGGGTCCACCTCACGGGCGACGACGGTCTGCAGCCGGGTGATCACGTGTGCGGCGATCACGACGGGGTCAATCGTCGCCTGCGGTGCGGAGCTGTGCCCACCGCGGCCGAATATCGTGACCTTCACGACCGCGGAAGCAGCCATCATGGGCCCTGACCGATGTCCGATGATCCCGATCGGCAGCGGTACGACGTGTTGAGCGAGCGCCACATCGGGTTTGAGGATCCGGCTGTAGAGCCCGTCTTCCAGCATCGCTTGCGCTCCGTCGCCGGTCTCCTCCGCCGGCTGCGCGACGGCCAGCAGAGTGCCTCGCCAGGCGTGTCGGGCCCGGGCCAGGAGGACGGCGGCCGTGAGCATGCTGCTCATATGGGCGTCATGGCCGCAGGCGTGGGAAACCGGCACCTCCTCGCCCTCGCTGTTGAGGGCGCGCCGCTCGCTCGCGTATGGCAGTCCCGTGCTTTCCTGCACCGGCAGGGCGTCCATGTCCGCGCGCAGCATCACAGTGGGGCCGTCGCCGTTGTGCAGCACGCCTGCCACGCCGTGGCCACCGACACCGGTGACGACGTCAAACCCGCCCTTCTCCAGGCAGCCGGCGGCCAGGGCGGCCGTGCGCTCCTCCTGGTGTGACAGCTCGGGATGGCGGTGCAGGTCCAGGTAGAGGCTCTCCGCCTCGTCCAGGAGACCGGCGTGCAGGGGTGCCAGAACCTCCTTGACGCGTTCGGTGTTTTCGGCATCGGCCGGTGTGTGCGCAGTCACGGGTTCCGTCACCTTCCCTCCAGTTTCGAAGCGAGCCACGGCAACCGCTGCGACTGCGCCGCACGCACCGCCTTGATCTCCCTCTTGGCCCACTGCTGGGCGATTCTGGGCAAGCCGGCTTTGGCGATCACGATGTAGGCGTCCTCCGGGCGCAGCGTCTTGCGGAAGAAGGCGTCGATGGTGCGATCACCGCAACTGGGCAGGTCACCGTAGAGGGCGTCGAGATTGTCGTAGGCACCGAGGATGCGCAGGCTGCCTGGGTCGAACTTGTCGCTTTGGCCCAGCCATTCCGCCACGTCGGTGGCAATCAGCGAAATCTGCTTGTCGACGATGGTGTCCGGGGCCGGCCAGATGTTGCCCGGACCGCATCCGTTGCGCAGGAGGCGGTACACCACGGGACTTTCCGTCCGCGCCACCAGATACACCGGTCGAGGAGCGTAGGCGAGGCATTCCAGGGCGATCATTCTCGCGTGGATGTTCCCCATGAGGCCGCCGCCCTGCGATTCGGGAAGCACACCGCTGGAGTCCAGGTAGAGGCAGTGTGCGTTGCCGAAGATTCGCCGGTGGTATCCAGTCCATCCACTGATGTTGCCCAACGGGTCCACCAGCAGGCAGAACTTGGAGATTTTCTCGAAGAAGCGCCCTTTTTTGCGGTCGCGCCAGTACGGCGTCATGTCCGCGCCGAACGCCTTGGTGGAGATCTCCACAAGAACGGAGTAGATCATATCTTGGTATTCTTCCGAGAAAAGCGCCGTATTGTTCCAGTAGATGTAGGACCAGTCATCCTTGAGGCGACGCTGCGGAAGCTCGGGAGCGGCATCGCGCAACATGCTGACGGAATTCTTCGGTGAGGAAATTTCGGACTCCTTTCGGTCGGACAGGCCCTGGACAGGAGTTGGCGGGGTGAGCCGGGCAGGCAATGAGATCCTTGCGTCGCTCACTGCCCGCCCGGTGCGTCGTCTCTGGGTGCGGTGGTCGTCGCTGCCGCACCCGGGTCGATGTCAGCGCTGTCGAGGTAGCCCAGGGCGACGTAGATCTTGCGACGGTCGGCGTCCTGGATGGCCCGACGCCCGTGCATGACGCGCGTGTTGTCGACGATGGCGACATCGCCGTCCTGCCAGTCGAGATCCTCCGTCAGCCCAGCCGTCACCTTCTCGATCTCCGCGATGACCTCCTGCGGTATCTCGTCGTCGTTCGCGAAGGCGATGCGGGGCTTCTCATAGTGGTAGGAGGGGCCAAGGATGCTGTTGGCGAAGGAAAGCCGCTCACCGAAGAGCGTCGGGTGCGCTGCCGCCACCTTGTAGACGTAATGGATCGACCCGTCGTCGTTGGCGCGAATCTGCAGCTTTTCCTCACCGAAGAGCTTGGCGAGTTCGATGAGATCATCGACCGTGATCTGATCGTCCGGTTTGGCTCCGTTGAGGAGGCTGGAGGTCAGCGCCCGCCAGGCGTCCTCGCTGATGTTCCGTGAGTAGACGATGTCCTGGTCCAGGAACCGCTGCCGGGTTTGCTCGGTGAGCTGCTCCCAGACCCGGTAGCCGTCGCAGACCGTGGTCTGGGAGCCGACACGGGCCGCGCTCTCACACATGAACCAGGTGAGGTCAGGCGTGAGCGGGTTGGTGCCGTGTTCCACATGCAGCCCGACCGCGTCGGTTCCGAGATCGACCTTCTGGACTGTCTTTCCCTCGCTGAATTCCCGCGCCGGATCGAGGGTGATACGGGTGCACACCGACTGCACCAGCTCGGAGAACTGCTCGATCGACGGGCCGAAGCCGCGGAAGAGTAAGTAGCCGGACTTGGCGAGCTCGTCCAGCAACCAGGTGCGCTCCAGAGTGTTCAGCGGCTGATCGCCCTTGGCGGTGACGACAGTACCGGCCCCGCTGCCGTGCCGTGCGATCTCGAATCCTTGCTGCATATCGGTCCTTTCACGAGGGACGGGGTAGCTCAGCCGAAGACGGTGCCGTGCGCCGATGCGGTGCCTCCGGCCAGCTCTCCGCCGTCCAGCACGATCTGCTGGCCCGTCACGAAACGTGCCGAATCGGAGGCGAGGTAGAAGAAGGCGTCGGCAATCTCGGCGGGATCGGCGTGGCGGCCGGCCGGGATTTTCGCGTTGACCTCGGCGAACATTTCGTCGGTGTACTCGGCGCGTTGCATGGGTGTCATCACGTAGCCGGGACTGACGCATGCCGTGCGGATGTAGGGCGCGAGTTCCAGGGCGAGGGTGCGGGTCAGGGCCAGCACCGCGGCCTTGGAGGCGTTGTAGTCGGCGTAGTACGGATAGCCGACGGACGCGTTCGTGGATGCGGTGGCGAGCAGTACCCCGCTCCGTGCGGCGATCATGTGCTTGGCGGCGGCCTGCCACAGGGCGATGACGCCGAGCACGTTGATGTCGAGGAGCGACCGGACGTCCTTCTCGGTCATCTCCACGAACGTCCGGCGCAGGCTGATCCCGGCGTTGGCGACGACGACGTCGATCGAGCCGTGCTCGGCGTGCACGGAGTCCAGGACGGAGCGAATGCCGCTCCAGTCCGTGACGTCGGCCTGAACCCACTCTCCCACCGCGTCGGCCTCGTCGGGCCGCGAGAGATCCAGGTTCACCACGCGGTCCCCCGCGGCGGCGAAGCGACGTGCCGTGGCGAGGCCGATTCCCGAGGATGCGCCGGAGATGACGACAGTACGTTGTTTCATGTTTCCCTCAGCCGAAGGTGTAGGACAGATCGGTGGGCAGCGACTGGAACACACTGCCGAGCCTCTTCTGGTAGTCGGCGCCCGTCGCGAGGGCCGAACGCAGGACCGCGACCTGGGAGGCGTCCTCCTCCCACAGCGTGCTGTGCAGGGTCCGGGCCAGTTCCTCCAGGGCCTGGCGTGCGCTGGGCAGCCAGCTCTTGCTCGTGTCCGGCTCCAGGGACACCTGGTGCGTCTGGAGCCAGCCGGCGGTGAGGACGGCCGCGGTGGTGTCCGCGAAGTGATGGTGCCGCCGAGACAGGTACCGGAAGAGTTCGACCCGGTAGGCCTCCCCCAGGTGCAGGTCGGAGGAGAACAGCCCGGCCGAGAGAAGGCCCAGGACGTCGGCGTACGTCTCCTCCAGGCCCATGCGCTCGAAGGGGGTGAGGCCCTCCGCCGGCCTGCCCTCGTCCGTCACGGTGGACTTGCGCCAGAAGTGGGCGAGGTCGTGTCCGCGGAACCAGCGCAGCGAGGTGCGCAGCAGACCGTCGAGCCGGGTCTGCGCCTCCGCGCCCTGTATCTCCCTGAAGAGCCTCAGCGAGCAGTTCTGGATGCGCTCTCTGTGGATGTTGGCGAAGACGACGGTGAACTCCGGCCCGTTCACTCGCGACCGCGCGGCCTCCAAGGGGAAGAAATGCGCGAAGTTCTTGTGTCCGACGGCTGATTCGCCACCGCTGAGCAGGAGGTCCAGGACACACATGGACGGCTGCATGTCCTGGATGGACTTGATCTCGCCCCCCAGAACTTCTGCCACCCGGTCACGGACCCAGCTCGTGCGCAGGGTGACCATGTCGACCTCCTGCTGGAGGTCGTTGCTCGGCACCGCCACCAGGAACCCGATGGACTGTGCCGCCGCGCGCATGGCCCAGGTTCCGATGGGACCGCAGTAGAACCAGGGCCGGTCGGGGTGCGGCTCCTGCAGGGTGATCGGTTCCCACTCGCCCGTGCGGGCGTAGACGGTCAGGCGCTGGGCGGCCGTTCGTGCGTGCAGGACCGCGTCCTGGGTTCCGGGTGCGGTCTCTTTGTCCGCGAACGCCAGGAGTTCCTGGGCGGCCGCCTGGGCAAGGGACACCGTCTGCTCCCGCCGCCCGGCCGAGGGCTCGACCTGCGGGATGTCCAGGGCGGCTATGCCGTCGAACAGGGACTTGGCGTGGACGAGGTGATCCCAGCCATTGGGAAAGTGCTCCTTGAGCCGGGCGTACTCGGGGTCGAGGCGGGTGACGGCGAGCACTGGCTCGTCTCGATGCCAAAACGGTGTCTCGGACGTGGAGCTGCGCAGCGGGATGTCAAGACTGGCGGTGCGCCGCTGTCCCAGGCCGGTGGTCACGAGCGTTTCCGTCAACGAATGCCTCCGGGATTGATCGTTGCCGCGGCAGTGCCCGCCTGCTGCTTGGCCGGTGCGGCCAGCGGTGTCCGGGACTGCTCGGCGGAGTCGGACTCGCCCAGCACCGCCCCCCACTTCCTTCGGTTGGCGAGGAAGGCGAAGACGTGGCCGAGGTACTGCACGATGAACCACAGCGGCAGGAAGGCGGCGAACGACGGCGCCGTGCCGGTCTGCACCCAGCCGATGACGGCCCAGGTGACCACACCAGTGGCGGCGTTGAGGGCGACCGTGGTGGACAGGTCGGTCTGCTGCTGGGCCCATTCCGTCGCGCTGGGATTGAGGATCGTGCCGAGGATCAGGCCACTGAGGACGGCGCCCAGCAGTCCTGCGCCACCGGCCTGCAGCATGTCCATCGGGGTGACGGCGTGCGGGCCGATGAGGGCGTAGTAGAGGACGCCGAGGCCGAGGCCGACGAGCAGGCCGGGCAGGTGCATCGCGGGCCTGCGCCAGTGCGCCGGGGCCGGCATCGGCATGTCGGCCGCGCCCTGGGGGCAGCGGTACACCGGCGGGAAGATGAGCCCGGTCACGTCGATGTAGCGCTGGTACGGCTCACCGGCCGTGGCGATCAGGCGCTTGTCGTAGAGGATGCTGCCGACGACGTTGTAGATGTTGAGGACGATGGCCAGGACCAGCAGGTCGGTGGTCATGGTGGGCAGCAGGAAGAACATGCCGAAGAAGGCCGTGTGGACGGGGAACCGGATCCAGCGGCGGGTGCCGATCTTCCAGCTGATCAGCTTGGGGCCCGGAGCGCCGGCACTCTGGGCGACGAGGGTCGTCGACCCGAAGGCAAGACCGCAGTCGTACTCGAACAGGTGAAGCTGCCAGTACCAGAGCCATGACACGACGGCAAGGCCGTACATAACGACCATGGGTATGCCGGAAAGTTCCCAGACCACGCTGTCGGTGTGCTGCCAGAGCGCGGCCGCCGCCAGGATGTATACGACGTTGGACAGTGATTCGACGGACCGCCAGGCCAGCGGCTCTATGCCCGTCTTGACTTTGACTGTGCGTTTGACCCTCAGCGTGGCGAGTCCGGAGTGCTGAACTCCGAACCCGAGAACGAGAAGGGTATCGACAAGAAGCTGGACAGACTGACTCACGTGGAACCGCCCCCTCAATTAAGACGAAGTGTCACGCTCACGTGCAGAACCGACCCCAGCGTGCAAGTCGGCAAGGAATACGCGCCCCCAGGAAATTGAATGCTCAACGCTTCACCCGTGCACCGTCGGTAGGCTCAGCACGCAAGCCGACGATGCGCGTTCAAGGCAGGGAGCACTTCGAACGGGAAGAGGTTAGTCACACGCATGACTGCGTGACAAGTACCTGACAATTGCCGCTACTCGGGGTGCGCTGCAATCTCACTTGCTCATACGTATGACGGACTTGTGGGGCTGTGCTGTCGGCGACTGCAGCGGCCCCCTTCTGTGCGGACGGAGCGAATATGCCCTGCCCATGGCGACGGCTTGTTACCCAGTTCAATCATGAAATACACCCGCTACGGGCCGCGCCTGGAACGGACGTCGCACTTGGCTCGATACAAGCGGCAAATATTTGGCCGGTGTGAACCGTTCCGAGTTTGATCGAGACTCGATCCCTTGGAAGGACCGAGTCCGTTATGGCGAAGCAATACCCCAAGCAGCTCAAGGAGCGGGCCGTGCGTCTGATCCTGGAGACTCGTGATCAGTACAAGACCGAGTCCGCGGCAATCCGATCGATCGGCGCGAAGCTCGACGTCGGCCCGGAGTCCTTGCGGAACCGGGTGCGTCAGGCCGAGGTCGACGCCGACGCCCGGACCGGGACCACGACCGAGGAATCCACCTATGGCTGCAGCATCCACCCGTCCACCTATTACGCGCACAAGAAGCGCATGCCATCGGCCCGCTCACCGCGGGACGCGGAACTGGCGCCGCTGATCACCAGCATCTACCGCGACAACTACAGCGCCTACGGAGCCCGTAAGACCTGGGCCGAGCTGAAACGGCAGGGTCATCAGGTGACCCCGGTGCACTGTCGAGCGCTTGATGAAGGCCGAAGGCATCACGCGAGCCGTGCGCGGCAAGAAGAGCCCGGTGAACGTGACACGGACAGGCACCCCCGCCCGTCGTTCCGGCCGTTCCCGTAAGGGCTGTCCGGACGGAGCACCGCTCCGCGGCATACTGCCGCCGCCGGCCCAGCGCACGCACCGCCCGTCCGCCGGCTGCAGGAGCCTTCCGACCGCCGGCTCCGGCGCGACACCCCGCCCCCACAGCCCTGCGCCAGAGGCGCCTGCTCCGTACTCAACAGGCGAACGGTTCGCCACCCTCGGAATTTTTGTCATGATTTGCCATCAAAGAGATACCCGGCGGGGCGAGCCAAACCGTCTCCAGGCTCATCGGCGCGCCTGTTCGCCCTTGACTTGTAATCGCTTCCCTCGGGATCATCAACGCCTTTGCTGCCAACACCCTCCAGGCCACAGCAGATCGGCCCAGAAGATCTTGAAACATCTACGATCCTGACGATTCATTCCGTCAACAGGAATGAATTCACATTGAAAACAATGGATAGATATGCGGATGACAGGACCCGAAACCCCTCGCACCGTCACCGCCACCGACGTGGCACGCATGGCGCAGGTTTCGCAGTCGACCGTCTCGCTCGTCCTGAACGGCAAGTGGAAGGGCAGGATCCGTGAGGAGACCGCCCGCCGTGTGATGACGACAGCAAGCGAACTGGGCTACCAGATCAATCAGGCTGCCCGCAGCCTGCGTCTGGGCAGCACCGGAACCGTCCTCCTGGTCGTACCGACACTGAAGAACCCCGCCTTCTCCGCCGTGCACGCCGGCGCCGCTCGGGCGGGCGCGACGAACGACATCGGCGTTGTGGTGTTCCCGCTGAGCGCGGAAGACGGATGCGGGCCCTTTCCTGTGCCGAAACAGGCAATCGACGGGGTCCTGGCCTGCTCGATGTCGGCCGCCGATGTTGCCGAGTTGCGCACCGGCCTCCCGCTGGTGATGCTCGACGACGCCCCGAACGGTCACACGCCGACCGTCAGCATGGATCTCGGCGGCGGCATGGCGCACATCCTGGCCCACCTCACCTCGCTCGGTCATCGCCGCATCATGCACGTGCGCGCCGATCGCCCCACCTCGACGTTCGCCGAGCGTGCGCATGTCTTCGGCCAGTGTGCCCTCAGTCATCCCGACATCACCGCAAGCCATGTTTCGTGCTCCCTCGACCCGCGCACGGTCCGGGACCGTCTGGTCGCCGTACTGGCCTCCCCCGGCCGTCCGACGGCGTTCGTCTGCGACGACGACAACATCGCCATGGGCGTCTACTACGCAGCGAACACGCTCGACCTCACCGTCGGCGAAGCTCTTTCCGTGGTCGGCTTCAACGATCTGCCGGTAGCCTCCCTGAGCTCCCCCTCCCTGACCACAGTGCGCCTGCCCCTCAACGGCCTGGGCTTCCACGGCATGCAGATGCTCATGGACATCCACAACGGAGAAACGGTCGAGGACGTCACACTCGGCACGGAACTCGTCATACGGCAATCCACCGGACCCGCACCGCTGTCCACCGACGCCGGCTGACCCCCCCCCCGTCATCCTCTCCGCGGTCCCGCAACAGGGCCGCCGGCCTCCGGGCCCAGCACGACCGCATCCCCCTTGCCCGGCGGACGACCTCAAAGGTGTCAC
Source organism: Streptomyces sp. NPDC002785 (assembly GCF_040295565.1). Lineage (NCBI taxonomy): Bacteria > Bacillati > Actinomycetota > Actinomycetes > Kitasatosporales > Streptomycetaceae > Streptomyces > Streptomyces sp. NPDC002785. The sequence goes on from NZ_JBEOVN010000071.1 coordinate 9,179, forward strand.
CGGGCCCGGGAGGCGCCGCTGGAGACCCTGACGAGAGGCCTGACCAGCACCCCGCCGAGCGCAATGCCTGGCACGCGCAATACCCGGCATCCCGCAGGCGGCGGGCCCGCACAGCGCGGATGCGCGCACACCACGCCAACGCCCCGGCCGGCACCGCACGAACCCGGTCCGGGAGGACGGGCTGCACGATACCGATCCCAGCCGGAGCACGCGGGCCCAACCGCAGCTGTGCAAAAGAAGCACAGCGTGCTGATCTGGGACTGGCCGCCCCTGCCCTTGCCGAAAACTCATCCATCCTGGTGGGAGCTGTGAGCGTGGTCTGGGGCATCCCGGCTGTGGCTGATGGCACCGACGGTCTCATGCGGCTAGCGATCACCGCGGCATGATGATGCGCCATGCTGCTGCGACTGGCCTACTTCGGTGTGACGAACGCGTTCGCACGGCTGACACTGATTCTTGGTGAACCGCGCCACGATCAGGGGTGCCGCGGTGGGCGAGGAGGTCGGGTAGGGCCTGACCGTCGTTCGTCGCGGCCGAGGTGGTGGCCGCGTCCGTGATCACGTTGACGCTGCCGGGGTTGCTCGCGGGCCTCATCGCCAAGGCGCTCATGCCGGGCAAGAACCCGGGCGGCAGCTCGGGTCACACGGGCCGGTGTCCTGAGGTGGAGTCGATGGCCGCCTGTACCGCTTCCAGCAGCGCGGCCAGGCCGTGGGCCTGCTCCCATTCCGCGGCCGTGTAGTTCCATGTGTGGCGAGCGCCCGGGGCTTCCGGCCGGCCATGTGTGATCTCCACAGTCCGCTTCCCCTTCCGGTCGGGTTCGGTGACGCGCAGGTGCAGGTGCCGTATGTGGAAGCGGAGGGGGTAACCGCCGAAGATCTCCAGTATCCGACCGTCGAACGAGTAGAACTCTCTGCCGACCGTGGTCGTGATCTCGTCGTTCATGGAAGAACCCTATGCGCGGTGATCAGTGGGTGCCAGGCCCCTGTCCCGCACCACTTCCATCACCGCCCCCGCCACCGCGCCCATGCAGCGCCTGCGGAGGTCCAGGACGGGAGCCGGGTTCGAGAGGCCGTGGGAGGCCAGCAGGTTCATCAGCGGCCAGAGCGCCTCGCAGCGGGCGGGGAGCGAGAACTCCCGGCCGTCCTGCGCGATGACCCTGGCCGTGGTGAGGCCCGCGAGGAGACTGGTGCGGTGCCAGTCGACCACGTACGACCTGCCGTTCGGGCTGACGCACAGGACCACCTCCTTGGTGTGGTGCAGCACAGCCAGGTAGTCCATCGGCACCGTCAGCCGCCGGGCGGCGTCGAACGCAGGTGTGCCGTCCGCCGGCCGGATGCGCAGCACCGTGTCGAGCACCGGACCGTGGACCTGGAAGGTAGTCGTGCCGCGCATCTCCAGGAACCGGGCACGCACCAGGTGGCCGCCGCGACGCGACCAGCGTCGGCCAACAGCGCCGAACCCCGCCTGCTCGCCCGGGAGTTGGTCCACCAGCAGGCGGGCCTCCTCGCCCGGCTCGGTCACCGGTGCCCGGTCCTCGGGGCAGACGCGTGCCCGGTCGGCCAGGGCGCCGTACCGTGCCGCCGTCTCCGCGTCCAGGCGCCGGAGGTCGATCGTGTCGCCGATCATCTCGACGCCTCCGACCGCACGCGAGATCCGCATCTGTTCCAGTTGGCGGCCGGGACGTCGGGTCACCTCGGTCCGCCGGCCTTCGAGGTCGATCACCCGACAGGTTCTCGTGCCCGCCAGCAGAGTGCTGCGCTGCCAGAGGACGGTGACCGTGCCAGGGCCCTCGGGGCCGACCGGACCGACCTGAGCGACCGGGTCCACGAGGACGGCCAAGCGGCCCGCCGTGATCGCCGACAGACACAGGGGCGGTACCCGCCACTCGCCGGTGATCTCGAACGCCCCACGCCCGGCGGCCCTTTCGGGCCCCTCCGCCGCGTACACCCGCAGCCTCAGCCTGATCTCCGGCATGAACTCCGCGGGAGCGTAGTTCCCAAAGTGCGTCGTGAACCTCGCCTCGTCGTCGGGGCTGTACCGCACGAACGACGCCTCCAGGACGTCCGCCCGCACCAACCGCGCGCCCGCCGGGCCCTGTTCGGACCGTGACGCCCACATCACGAACGTGTCGTCGCCGTAGAAGACGCCGCTCTTCGCCCGGTCGCTGCGCGTGATCCGGGGAAACTCCTGCCGCGTGGAGGTGGCAGCCATGACAGGGATCACGGCGGTGCCGACCGCGCCGAGTCCGGCCACCGCCCAGCCCCAGTCCGCGCCGTCATGCCAGGCGGCACCTCCCACGGCAAGGAAGAAGGGGAACGCTGACATGCAGAGCGCGGTGAACACCAGATTGCCGACGAACACGCCGGTACGGCTGCACATGGTCTCTCCTTCACGCCAGCTTGAGCGCACCGACCACGACCGCCGCCGCCCCCGTGAGCAGCAGGGCGACCACGAAGGCGATGTTCATCGCTCCGGAGCGGCGGTCGGCCGCGGGGTCGGGTGTGTAGACGGACGGGTCGGTGGGGGCGTAGTGGATGGTGAGGGTCCGGTGGAGGGATCGGCCGGGATCGGGGATGCCGTCGCGGGACAGGACGGTGACGTGGGTGCCGTCGCGGGTGGTGAAGGTGACGACGGGGGCGTGGTTGACGATCTCGTCGCCCTCCCCGTCGGTGTGGACATCCTTGGTGACGGCCACGACCCGCGCCGGGACGGCGACGGCCGAGGCCAGCAGGGCGTTGCGGGCACGCACGGTGCGGATGTCGGGGCTGCGCGCCGCGAGGGCGGTCAGCAGGGCGCCGAAGCCGAACAGTGCCCAGGGGTAGCCCCAGCGGACGGTCGCGTGGATCACCAGCCCGATGAGGAGCAGTATGACCGCGCAGTCGGGGCCCGTGCGTCCGCTCTTCTCGCCGTCGGTGTCGAGCACGACGGCGAACCGGAGCGGCTCTTCGGGTGGGTAGCGCACCTCGAACTCCCGGCCCACCCACGCCTCCTGGATCGCGTCGCCGTGCTCGCCGGCGTTGGGCAGGGTGAAGTCCCGCCCGGTGGCCGGGTCCTGGAAGGCGACCGTAACCGGTATCCCGGGCCTCTCGGAGTCGCCGTGGGCCGGCTGCCCCACGCCCACGATCCGTGCCCTCGCCCATACCGCCCGCTGGGCCCGGGTCACCCCGGCGAGCGAGCGGCCGTAGCCGTGCAGGGCCAGGCCGGCGGGAACCAACCACCAGAACTCCAGCATCTCGTGACCGTTCATCAGATGTTCACCCGGAAAAGGCCTGCGGAAGGTTCGACGACAGAGGTGAGCCTCAGACCCACGCGGAGGGCGGGGTGGTGCGAGCGCCTCCAGGTCGTCTCAAAGGTCCGGAACCTGGGCCCGCTGACCCGCAGTTCGACCTCTACGCCGGATCCCTCCCCGTCCCAGTCGAAGTCGGTCAGGGCGGTCACCTCCGCGGTCGCCGGAACCCCGACGGCGTCGAGCCGCCGGTTCTGCTCCCGCTCGGCGGTGGTCTGGAACCAGAACCCCAGGCCCAGGGGCAGGAAGACCACCGTGAACAGAATGCCCATGACCATGAGATCTGCGCCGGCGAAGAGGGCGAAGCCCAGCATGACCGGTCCGCACAGGCACATCAGGGCGGCCACCTCGTACTGCCCGAAGCCGGCCCTCGAGATCTGCGTCCACTGGATCCCGTCCCCGCCGTCTGCCATTCAGTGCTCCGGTGTCTCGGACAGGCTCCGCGCCAGCCGTTCCGCCAGGTCCTGGAGGCCGGGGAGCAGGTGGGCGTCGTACGGGATCGAGTGGCGTCTGCCGTGCCGGGTGACGATCGCCAGTCTGCGGCTCCGGCCGGGGCGGAATTCCAGATGAGGCCCCTCCCAGACGTGGTAGCGGGCGTCGTCGACGTAACCGAACACTTCCAGCACTCGTCCGTCGAAGGAGAGCAGGACGTGATCGTTCGCCGGTACTTCGTACAGCGGCGCGGGGGTCACGGGGTCACGCCGTCCCCGGCGTAGAGGTAGCCGCCCGGCCGGGCGGGGTCGGCGATCAGCAGTACCTGGTCGCCGGTGCGGGGGATGCGCAGTTTCGAGACGAGGGTCTGGAAAGTGATCCGGTCGGTGGTTCCGGCCGGCTGGAGGACCAGGTCGACGACCGGGTCGAAGTTGACCAGTCGGCCGGTGTCGCTGATCGATATGACGACGGCGGGTGTGGTCGGCGCTCCCGCGGCGAGCAACTGCTGGACGTCGTGGCCCGACTGGTACGCGCCGATCGACTGCTGGACCCTGGCGAAATCCTCCGCGCCGAGGAACGCGCGCGTGGCGCGGCCGTAGAAGCCCTTGCCGCTCGCCACCTTGCCGGCGATCTCGGCGGCCCGCTCCTCGCGGTTCCCGCCACGCCTGCCGAAGATTCCCATGACCGCTCCTCCTTGTAATGATCACCGGTGTCCGGTGCGGTGCCTGGCGGGGACGCTAGGCGGCCCCGGACGCCTACCGATCCCAGGTTCGCCCGCCTGTTCGTGGACGACGTACTCTCCCCCCATGCCACCCCCGAGCCAGCCGACCGACGAGCGCCGACCGCGCGCCCTGGTCATCGACCACGCCTGGCGTGGCCTCGGGCCGGGGCCGGCGTCGCTGAGCGGCCCCGGCGGGGCACCGCTCACCCGGACGGTCAAGCTGATCGTGCTGCCGCTGATCGTCAGGCCCGCGCTACGTCCCGAACTGGCGGCTGACTTCCTCGGACCGACCGAGGCCGCGCGCCTCGACGCGCTGATCCGGGAGTCCGGTACGCGTCTCGCGGCGACGGCACAGTGGTTCACGCTCCTCAAGAAGGCCCGCCGGGCGCTGGGGGTCGTGGCGGGCAACCCCCAGGACCTGTACTTCCAGCGCTGCTTCGAGCTGGCCACCGAGCACGGAGCGCCCTCCGCCGACGCGGACGCGGTGGCCCGGGCCGTGGTCGAGGACGTGGCGGACGCGGGCGGCGGACGCACGGTGGAGGCGCTGAAGGACTGCCTCGCGGACCCCGCCCTGCGCGCCCGGCTCGACGCGGAACTGGCCGTCGCATGGGAGAGCCGTCAGCCGACGGCGGACGCGGCCGAGGCGGTGGCGCTGGCTACCGAGACCCTGGAAGCCTGCGGTGCGCCGGAACCGGACTCGCCGGCGTACGCAGCCATGGTTGGGGCGGGGCACGGCGGGCTGTTCGGCCGGGTCCTGTGGGCGCACGCGAACGGCGTCTGGGGCGGCGAGGACCCGCCTGCACATCTGGGACTGACCGCGCGACCGGTGCCGTCGCGGCCGGAGGTCGGCCGGGGCGCCTCGACCGCCACGCTGCCCGCACCGCTGGACCGCACCCTCTTCGAGCGGCTCTTCGTCGTGCTCCAGTCGTCGGCCCGGCGCGAGGAACTGCCGACGGTGCCGGAGCTCGTCGGGCGCGAGGCCGGCCGCAGTTGCGCCCCACTCGGCCTGTACGACGAGAGCCTGCGCGTCACCGTCGTCCTCGGCGGACGGCTCGCGGTCGGCCTCGACCCGCTGGGCCCCGGAAGTGCCTCGGCGGGGAGTACGGCTGCGCACCGGGCCGTCAACAGCCGCTGGCGACGCGAGGCTTCGGTCCTGCGCGCCCGCAGGATGACCGTGTCTCCTTGCCCCGACCCGGACGGCGGCGTCCTGGACGCCCTCGCCCAGGACCTCCGTACCCCGTGGGTGGCTTACATGCGGCGGCTGTGGGTGCGGCTGCACGGGCGGGACGTCCACGGCGCACCGCTGGGGGACCTCGCGTCGGCCTGGGCGGTGCTCGACGGGGTCGCCCGCTCGGTCATGATGGACCACCGCGCCAGAGTCCGGTCGGCGCTGCGCGCCCTCTCGGCGACCGCCGTGCAAGCGGCCGAGCAGAGGAACGCATGATGGCGGGCGCCGGGACGGACATCCACCTCGTGCGGGGCGAGGGCGGCACGATCCGGGTCACCGCCGGTCCTGCCTTCGGACACGTCCGGACCTACGCCGATGTGGCCACCGTGGGCCCGGACTTCACGCGGTCCGTGCTGGACGTCGCGGGGGCGGTGCTGGTGTGGCCCGTCCTCGGGAGTCCGGGGCGGCCGGTGGCGGAGGTCCATGACGTGGGGCGGGCGCAGCAGTGGCTGTGGGCGGTCTACGGCGAGCGCGTCGCCGCCGCCGTGCACGCGGTCTCGGCGGGGGCACAGGAGCCTTTGGTCGTACGGGAGTCGAGGGACCACCCGACCGCTCTCGCGAACGCCGCCGCCCGGCTCGGCTTCGGGCACTGGGCGGCCCGGTGGTGGCCGGCGTCGTACACAGACGGGATTCCGGCGCTCGAACCGGACGTGCTGGGACTGGAGTTGGCCGCGCTCACCCACCAGTGCCAGCAGCTCTTCGACGACTTGGATGAGGTCGACGACCAGCCCGACGACTGCGTGGCCGAACTGGTCGAGGAGCACCGGGCCGCCCTCGACCCGCTGATCCAGTGGTGGCGTGCGACACCACCACCGGCTGACACGGCTGGGCACTTGGAGAGCGTTCTGCGGCTGATCGGCGACGCAGCGGACTGCGCCGGGCTGGACGGTCCGGAACTGCGCCGCCTGCACTCGGCCCTCGACCAGGAACAGGACCACGGCCGTACCGTCTCCGCCGCCAGTATGCCGGTCGGCCCCGGCGCACTGTTCGCACGGCAGGGCGGCTATGCCCTCGCGGCGGGCGCCCCATTCGTCGGCGGCGGGCGGGTGATCGCGCGGGGCTCCGGGACCAACGACTGGCGCCGCTGTCCGCCGGGGTTCGTCGACGCCGCCGAGGACGCGGTGTCCTGGACCGCTCGGGCGCTCGGTGCGCGCCGGCAGATCGAGGTCGAGGTCGTCGCGCACGTCGCGGCACCCGCCATCGGCGGGCCGCTCGTCGCGGAGGTCCGGGTGAACGGCGGCCGTCCGAACCGGGTGCCCCTCACCCGACGGGACGACGTGTGGGCCGGCCGGGCGGATGTGGAGCAGCCCCCGGGCTCGCATCCGTCGTCCACGACGACGCCGCCACACTACGAAGTCGGTGTCCTGCTGCCGGGCTTCGACCCGGGCCCCGGGCCCGACGGCCGCGCCGACCGTGACGCGATCCGCGCCCTGGCCCGGCGGCGACTGGCCGACGCGGCACAGCCGACGACGTACGACGGGTCCGACACCCTCTCGGGACCGTTTCTCGCCGAGACACTGGCCGCCACTGCCACCAGTGAGGACTACTGACGGATGCCGGACGAGAACAGCGGCCAGCACGAGACCGGCAGCGAGCACGAGACCTGCGGCGAGCGGCAGACCCATGGTGAGCGGGAGACCACCGCACCGACATTCCTGTACGGAGAGCCGCTCGACAGCGCCTTCGCCCAGGCCCACGAGCACCACATGGCCGCCGATTTCGAAGCCGCGTACGCCGTCTACGACGAGATGCTCACCCTGGCCGAGTCCCTGGAGGACTCCCCCGACGTACGGTTCCTGCGCGCGCACGTGCTGGCCGACCTCGGGACCGTCCTCCTCGACGCCTCGGACCTGCCCAGTGCCGAGGACGCCGTGGACCGGTCCCGCGCCTTGCTGGACGGCATCGCGTCGGCGCCGATGGGGCCGCGGGGCCGTCAACTGTGGCTGGAGACAGTGCTGAAGACGCTGATCGCGCAGACCGACCTGCTGCGCAGGACGGGGCGTCTGGACGAGGCGCTGGCCTGTCTCGACGAGGCGACGGGCAGGCTGGCCGAGTTCGGCGATCCCGACGGACTGCGCGGCGCCGAACTCGGTCTGAACCGGGTACTGCTACTGATGGACCGGGGCGAGTGGGGAACGGCCGAGGAGCAGGCCACGCTGCTGCTGTCCACCACTCCGACGAGCGCGCCGGAGGCCATGCCCCGCCTGCTGACCGCGCTCGGCGTGATCTGCTCCTCGACCGGACGGTTCGACGCGGCCGAGGACCACTTCGCGCGCGCGGAGGACGCCTTCCGGGCGTTGGGGAACACCGGTGAGCAGCAGACGATGCTCGCGCACCGGGCGTCCCTCGCGGTGAAGCGGGGCGAACTCGACCTCGCGGAGCGGTTGTTCACCGAGGCGTCCGCCTTCTTCGAGGAGCAGCGGCGATTCGGTGAACTCGCCGTCTGTGAGCAGGGCCGGAGCTTCCTCGCCGACCGCCGCGGCAACGCCACGGGTGCGCACGACCTCATGACGGCAAGCCTGGACCGGTTCGCACTGCTCGGCGCCTCGGTCGCCGCCGCCGACACCATGCTGATGGGCGCCCAACAGGCGTACGAACGGGACGACATCGAGGAGATGAAGCGGCTGGCCCAGGGGGCCCGCGACGTCTACCAGGAACGGGGAATCCTCGAGCGGTGCGCGCAGGTCGACCTGATGCTCGCGCGGACCCTCGAGGACAACCTGAACCGGACGGACCACGGCGAACACGAGACGCGGTCCATCAACACCGCGCTTTCCCTCGCCATCCCGGCCGCCCTGGCACTGGCCGCCGCACGCCACGACTTCGTCACCGCCCACGCGCGCAGCCAGTGGCTCGAACTGGCGGACGACGCCATGCGGTTGGCCTTCCGCCTCGCCATACGCCGTCAGGACCAGGGGCTCCTCTTCGAGTTGGTGGAGCACCGCTGCGCGGGCGCCTCGCTGGCCCTGGGCGGTACGCCAGGGTCCGTGACGCCCGCCGAGGACACGGCACCGGTCTTCCCGGACACGGGCATGAAGACGTACGGAGACGCCGACGACGGTGCGATGACGCTCGGGGGCGTGGCGGCGGAGGCCGCCGCCTCCGCCGGGCTGCGCGTCGCGCCGCCGCCGAAGGTGCGCATGTCGGCGGAGACCGGCCGGATCGCGCTCCAGGAGTTCATCGCGGGGGCCGAGTTCCGCTATCGCCGGCGGATCGTGGACGAGGAGGAGGTCCCGTTCTGGTTCACCGACGACCTGACGAACCGCCCGGTGGTCCAGGTCCGGCTGGCCGACGCGGGCGACCTGTTCATGACCTGGACGTGGGCCGGCGGTGCCCGGGGGTTCGGCACCGGACGGGGTCCTGTCGCCGAAGTCGACCAGGCCGTAGGTGAGTTGGCTGCCGCGCTGCCCGGGGAGGGCGCGGCGGGGATGCGGCGGGCGTTCGAGTCGGGCGCGCTGGCCGATCCCCGCGCCGAGCGGCGGCTCGCCCGGACGCTGGCCGAGGCGCTGTGGCCGGAGGGGCTGACGGCGCAGATACGCCAGGTGTCGGAACACGCGGGCCGCCCGCTGGTACGCATCCAGCCGTCGCCCCGGGTCGCCCAGGTCCCCTGGGAACTGCTGGCCGTCGACGACGATGTCCGGCTCATCGATCTGGCGGACGTTGTGACCACCACGGCGACGTCGTTGCGACGACAGACCACTTCCGAACGCCCGGTGCAGGACACCGGCCCGGTCGTCCTCGTCCTCGACCCCCGGGTACCGGGATTCCGCGCCGACTCCCCGCTCGGCTCGGTCCTGGGGCCGCCCGGCTCGGATCCGGAGCTGCTGTCGCTGGTCCGGTCCCGTCTGGACGCGGGCGCCGTCGAGCCGCCCCTCGACACACCGGCGGAGGCGTTCCGCCGCACCGACTTGGACCGGGACTGGCTGAGCGGTGTGCTCCGCAAGGGGGCGCGCAGACTGATGTACGTCGGTCACGTCAGCGGCGCGCCGATCGAGGGCGGGCAGAGCGAGGACGGCGCCCTCCACCTGTGCTGCGGTCCGCAGAGCGCGGGCCTGGCCGAGGCGGTCCGTGCCCATCGGCCGCTGTCGGCCAAGGACCTCCTGCTGGGCACACTCCCCCTGCGGGCGGACGGGGAGCCGGGTGCGCGAGTCTGGCCGGCGCCGCCGCGGGTCGCCCTGATCGGCTGCGAGAGCGGCGGCGATCTGCGGTTCGCCGAGTCGTTCGGGCTGGCCACGGCGATGATCCACAACGGTGCCGAGCTGGTCACCGCGACCCGCTGGGTCCTGCCGACCAGCTTCGCCTTCCACCGGCTCGCCGATGTGCCCGAGTCCGTACGCCCGCTGTCGAAAGCGATCGTCGCCGTCGACACCGCCCACGAACACCCCGACCCCGTGCACCGACTCGGCCGCTGGCAGCGCGAGCAGCTCGACCGCTGGCGCGTCGGCGGCCGGATCGAGCATTCACCCCTGTTGTGGGCAGCCGTGACCTGCATCGTCGTCTGACCGCGGGCGACACACCAAAACGGCGTCGGCCAGGGCCGAGACCAGGAGTTGCGCCGACGGCCTTCAACCGCCCATCCGCAGCAGGTCACGACATCCGACGGGCCCGTCCGGGACAACCGCCCACGGGAGCGCCACGCGGTGTGACTGGCACGCCCATCCGCCAAGTGGTCGAACCCACGGTCAACGCCTGCCATCCGACGCCCTCCTCGGGGGATCTGGGGAGCACGAGCCACTCCGGGGAACGTGTGGGGAGAATCGACTGTGTGGCGCGGCACGCCCGTCCCCTGGCGGGCGGCGGGGGAAGGCGCCTTCAAGCTCGACCTGGACTTCGACCAGGCACCGCAGCCCGGCCATACCTTCGCCACACAGGTCAGCACCGACGCCGGGCGGACGTGGCAGACCATCGGGGTCGGCCTGAAGAACCCCGCGATCACCGTCGATCGCAGCCAGTTCCCCCGGGGAACGCAGGTCCAGCTCAGAGTCATCTCGACCAACGGCTTCACGAGCACGACGTCGGACATCGAGAGCTTCCAGGTGTGAGCTGACGGACCGTGAGTCCGGTGGGGGCCCCGGGGTAGCGGGGGCCTGTCTTCGTCCTCGCCCGGGGTGGGCGGCCGAACCGGCTCGGCCACCCACCCCCCGCCGTGACGCTCGGCAGGCGCCTTCCGCCAGTGTCGTCGGCGCCGCCAATGCCTCCTCAACGGCGAACGCGGCCGACGCAACACTGCCTACCTCATCCGACGGATCAAGGTGGTCACGGTCAACAGCCTGCTCTTCCCCGGAGCCCGGCAGTCCATCCAGATCATGCGCCGCCGCACCGACCGCAAGACTGGCAAAACCACCGTCAAGACCGTCCACGCCGTCACCAGCCCCACCGCTGAGCAAGCCAGTCCCGCCCAACTGGCGACCCTGATCCGTGATCACTGGCAGATCGAAGCCCTGCACCACGTCAGAGACACCACGTTCGCCGAAGACGCCTCACAGCTGCGAACGGGCAACGCGCCCCGGGCGATGGCCATCTGGCGCAACCTCGCCATCGGCGCCCTGCGACTGGCCGGCGCGACCAACATCGCCGCCGCTCTGCGATACAACGCCCGCAACGCGGACCGCCCGCTCTCCCTGCTCGGGCTCAAGTGATCACGAAACGGACGCCCGCCGACTACGCCGAAGCCCTGGGTCCCTCCCGACGACCACCAACCACAAGATCATCCCACCCGCAGACAGGCCACCAACCAAGTTGGCCTCTGGTGCGCCGACCGCCCTCTCGCCGACGCCTCCGATCGCGTCCGCGTGCTGGAGCAGTTCCCCGAGCTTCAGTCGCGAGACGAGAGGATCTCGGGTATTCAACCGCTCCGGGAGCGCGGAGGACGCGGTGTCCTGTGGCCATGCGATGCTCACCCCGATGGGAACGCTGGATCAGAACATAGGAGGCGTTGCCTTCCGTGCTGAGGAGGAACGGCTTCAGCAGCTATCGGTGTCCGGTGATGTCGCGGGGCTGTGGGAGGCGAGCGTCGAGGCAGGGCGGGAACGGTTCCGCGCCGTGCTGAGCCGTACCGCACGCGGATCAAGCTGAAGGCACGCCATCCCGACAGCCAAGAGGGGTGCTGCGGTCATCGCGTTTCCGCGCATTCGTCGACGAAGGCGCAAAGTCGGCGGATCAGGCTCAGATAGGTGGCGAGGTCCTCGGTGCGCTGCACGTGGGATGCGCCTTGGAGCCACTGTTGCCACAAGCCACCTGGGCCCAGGAAACGCGCGGCTTGGCCACCTCCGAGATTCAGGTCGATGAACACGAGGGCGCCCATCGCCACGATCTGGTCGTAGGCGAGGTCAGGGCGGCGAAGATAGCGATCAAGATAGGCGGCCAGCAGATCAGCGTCGCGCGGCGTGCCGAAGCTGGCCAGGGCCACGCAGTATGCGAGACCCGCGCAGCAGACCTCACTGGTCCAGGTCTCCGAGCGGATGACCGAGCATTGCACCCATCTCGCCCGGCCCGATCTGGACGACGCCCTCCAGCATGTCTGGGGCACCGGTCCCGGAACTGCTGCCAAGCCTGGCGAGCCTTTCCTCGGGCAGGTACCGCGACCAGTCACCGGCAACGGGCAGCCGTCTGTCCGGCTTCGGCTGGGTGCAAGAGGCGTGGTTGGCTCCACAAGGCTCATCGGCATGGACCACCGCGGGAACGTCGAAGGCACTGGGTCACGCGAACGCGTCCGGCAGTGGCGCGTCGAGGAGCCCCAGGTCGCGAGGCGGCAGGGCGGGCACCGAATCAATGAATTGCAAAATTATGCAATTCACTACATGCTGTGGTGGTTGTGTCCGTAGGTAGCCGCAGGCACAGCACCAGGCGATACCCCAGGTCCCCAGGGTGAACAGGAGTGTGCGACACCGTGCCAGTTCCGCTGTATCAGGCCAAGGCCGAGTTCTTCCGGATGCTCGGGCATCCGGTGCGGATCCGGGTGCTGGAGCTCCTGCAGGACGGCCCGATGCCGGTACGCGACCTGCTCACCGAGATCGAGATCGAGCCCGCCGCGCTCTCCCAGCAGCTGGCGGTGCTGCGCCGCTCCGGCATTGTGACCTCCACTCGGGAGGGCTCCACCGTGGTCTACGAGCTGGCCGGCGGGGACGTGGCGGAGCTGATGCGGGCCGCGCGGCGGATCCTGACGGAGATGCTGGCCGGGCAGAACGAGCTGCTGGCCGAGTTGCGGGAAGCCGAGGTCGCGGCCCAGTGAGTACCCCTTGGGCCCGCGGCTTTGCCCGGGTGGGTTCCCTGCTGCCCTCGCGCACCGATCTGGCGGTGATGGGCCGCAGTCCGCGCCGTGACCTGCTGGCGGGGCTGACAGTGGCGATCGTGGCGCTGCCGCTCGCGCTGGGCTTCGGGGTCTCCTCCGGCCTGGGCGCCGAGGCCGGGCTGGCCACCGCCGTGGTCGCGGGCGCGCTCGCCGCCGTGTTCGGCGGCTCGAACCTCCAGGTGTCCGGGCCGACCGGGGCGATGACGGTGGTGCTGGTGCCCATCGTGGCTCAGTACGGGACCGGCGGCGTGCTGATGGTCGGACTGATCGCCGGGCTGATGCTGATCGGTCTCGCTCTGGCACGGGCCGGGCGGTACATGGCCTACATCCCCGCCTCGGTGGTGGAGGGCTTCACCCTGGGCATCGCCTGCGTGATCGGCCTCCAGCAGGTCCCGAACGCGCTCGGAGTGGCCAAGCCGGAGGGCGGCAAGGTCCTCGTGGTGACCTGGCACGCCATCGAGGCGTTCACCAGGTCGCCGAACTGGACCGCCGTGGCACTGGCGGCCGGAGTGGTTGTGGTGATGCTGGTGGGGGCCCGCTGGCGGCCCACCATCCCGTTCTCGATCGTCGCGGTGATAGCCGCGACCCTCCTCACGCAGCTCTTCCGCCTGGATGCCGCCGCCCCGATCGGGGACATGCCGGCGGGTCTGCCCGCACCTTCGCTCGGGTTCGTCGACATGTCCGCGCTCGGCTCGCTGCTGGCCCCGGCCATCGCGGTCGCCGCCCTGGCGGCGCTGGAGTCACTGCTGTCGGCGCAGGTCGCCGACGGCATGACGGTCGGCCAGAAGCACGATCCGGACAAGGAACTGTTCGGGCAGGGCCTGGCGAACATCGCCGCCCCGCTGTTCGGCGGCGTGCCGGCGACCGGCGCGATAGCCCGCACCGCGGTCAACGTCCGCACCGGCGCCTCCTCCCGGCTCGCCGCCCTGGTCCATGCAGCCGTGCTTGCGGTCATCGTGTTCGCCGCCGCCCCGCTGGTCTCCAGGATTCCGCTCGCTGCGCTGGCCGGGGTACTGATCGCGACCGCGATCCGCATGGTCGAGGTCGGCTCCCTGCGCGCGATGGCGAAGGCCACCCGTGCGGACGCGATCGTCCTGGTCCTGACCGCGGCTGCCACTCTGGCCCTGGACCTGGTGTACGCGGTCATCATCGGCCTGGTCGTCGCCGGGGCACTGGCACTGCGGGCGGTGGCCCGTCAGGCCCGCATGGACCAGGTCGACTTCCGCCCCGACATGCCCGGCGAGCACAGCGACGAAGAGCATGCGCTGCTGGCCGAGCACATCGTCGCCTACCGCATCGACGGACCGCTCTTCTTCGCCGGCGCCCACCGCTTCCTCCTCGAACTGTCCGAGGTCGCCGACGTGCGCGTGCTGATCCTGCGCATGTCACGGGTCACCACCCTGGACGCCACCGGCGCCCTCGTCCTCAAGGACGCTGTGGAGAAGCTGAACCGGCGTGGCATCGCCGTGATGACCTCCGGTATCCGCCCCGGCCAGCGCCAAGCGCTGGACTCCGTCGGCGCCCTGGACCTGCTCCAACTGGAGGGCCGGGAGTACGCCACCACGCCGGAGGCGATCGCCGGGGCCCGCGCCCACCTGCACAAGGCCGGGCTGCTGCCCGCCGTCCCCGACCAGACCGCTCCCGTCACCGAAGAGGCTGCTCGATGACCACCCCCACCGCCCGCCGCATGGTCGAGGTCTCCGGTACCGAGGCCCTGTGGGTCTGACCGCGCTGCGCTGCTGGTCCATGGGCGGCCGGCTGACCGTAACCCAGGCAGCTCGTCAACTCGCGGACGAGGGGCGGCGCCTCCCTGGTCCCCGACGACACCCATCCGCCGATCCCCGTCCACTGCGGCCTGCCCGCCGCCCTCACCGCCACCGGGCGATGGCCGGCGAGCGGCGCCAGTGGTGCAGCGACGCGTGGCCCGGCACGCGACCTGCGGCGACATAGGGCCTGAGGTAAATGATGCACAGGAACGAACAAGGCAAGGAAAGACCATGAGTGATGTGACCGAGACGCTGCCGCCGTGCCCCGAGTGCTGCGGTGCGTACACCTATGAGATGGGCGCTCTGCTGGTCTGCCCCGAATGCGGTCATGAGTGGTCGCCTGTGTCCGCCGAACCCACGGGCGCCACCGACGGCGGTGTGATCAGGGATGCGGTCGGCAACGTGCTCGCCGACGGCGACACGGTCACCGTGGTCAAGACCCTGAAGGTCAAGGGCAGCCTGAGCGGGATCAAGGCTGGCACCAAGGTGCGCAACATCCGCCTGGTGGACGGTGTGGACGGCCACGACATCGACTGCAAGATCGATGGCTTCGGCCCCATGCAGCTCAAGTCCGGCGTGGTCAAGAAGGCCTGACCCCATGCCCCGGCCCGCGAGGGGCCGGGCACGGACGCTGATGGTCCCGTCCTTGGTCAAGGACGGGACCATCAGTGTTGCCCCGCTTCCCCGCCGTCGCCTTCACCGTCCTGAACACCTGACCCCGTGCCACGCTTCCTGACCCAACCGCGTCTCGGCCGCCGGCATCCCCGCCGCGGCCCGGTCTGCGCTGTCCGCAACCCCCTGAAGGAGTGAGCCGCCCTGATCGAACGAGTTTGAGCCGCAACCGCCCAGAGTGTGACCTCGATCGCTAGGTGGCCCGTGACGCTTGGAGCCTTACTGGTCGGACAACTGCGACGATCCGTAGTTGGCCATTTGCCGGCCAGCAGTTGGCCAATCGGGTGGTGGATCGATCGGCTACGCGTCGATGCGCGACCGGTCCAGCGTCGCCGCCGAGCTGGAGACGAACTCCTTACGCGGCGCCACGTCATTGCCCATCAGCAGGTCGAAGACCTGTTCCGCGGCCTCCAGGTCGGAGAGGTTGATCCGGCGCAGGGTGCGGTGGCGCGGGTCCATCGTGGTCTCGGCCAGTTGGTCGGCGTCCATCTCGCCCAGACCCTTGTAGCGCTGGATGGAGTCCTTGTACCGGATGCCCTTGCTCTGGAACTCCATGAGCTTGTCACGCAGCTCGCGGTCGGAGTACGTGTAGACGTACTTGTCCTGGCCCTTCTTGGGCTGGACGATCTCGATGCGGTGCAGCGGCGGTACTGCGGCGAAGACCCGGCCGCCCTCGACCATCGGCCGCATGTAGCGCTGGAACAGCGTGAGCAGCAGGCAGCGGATGTGGGAGCCGTCCACATCGGCGTCGGTCATCATGATGATCTTGCCGTAGCGGGCCTGGTCGATGTCGAAGGTGCGGCCCGAGCCCCCTCCTATGACCTGGATGATCGCGCCGCACTCGGCATTCTTGAGCATGTCGGTCACCGACGACCGCTGCACGTTCAGGATCTTGCCCCGGATCGGCAGCAGCGCCTGGAACTCGGAGTTCCGGGCGAGCTTGGCCGTACCGAGGGCGGAGTCGCCCTCGACGATGAACAGCTCGCTGCGGTCGACGTCGTCGCTGCGGCAGTCGGCGAGCTTGGCCGGCAGCGAGGAGGACTCCAGGGCGGTCTTCCGCCGCTGGGCGTCCTTGTGCTGGCGGGCCGCGACGCGCGTGCGTGCGGCGGCGACGGCCTTCCCCATGACGACGCGGGCCTGGGCGGCGGCGTCACGCTTCGTGGACGTGAGGAACGTCTTGAGTTCCTTGGTGATCACGTTGTTCACGATGCGGCGGGCCGCCGAAGTGCCGAGGACCTCCTTGGTCTGACCCTCGAACTGCGGCTCGGCCAGGCGCACGGTCACGACGGCGGTGAGGCCCTCGAGGGCGTCGTCCTTGATGATGTCGTGCTCGGCGACGCGCAGTAGCTTCTTGGCGCGCAGGACCTCGTTCGTCGTCTTGGCGACGGCCTGCTCGAAGCCGGCGACGTGGGTGCCGCCCTTGGGCGTGGCGATGATGTTGACGAAGGACTTCACGGTCGTGTCGTAGCCGGTGCCCCAGCGCATTGCCACGTCCACGTCGAGTTTGCGGGTGACCTCGGCGGGCGTCATCCGGCCGTGCTCGTCCAGGACCGGGACGGTCTCCTTGAAGGTGCCCTGGCCGGTGAAGCGGAGCACGTCGCAGATGGGCTTATCGGCGTTTGCCAGGTACTCGCAGAACTCGCCGATGCCGCCGTCGAAGCGGAAGGACTCCTCGCCCTTGCTGCGGCCCTCGCCCAGGCCGTACTCGTCACGGACGACGATGGTCAGGCCCGGCACCAGGAAGGCCGTCTGACGGGCGCGCTGGTGCAACGTGTCGAGGGAGAGCTTGGCGTCCTTCAGGAAGATCTGGCGGTCGGCCCAGTAGCGCACGCGCGTGCCGGTACGCGACTTGGGGATTTTGGTCGTCCGGCGCAGGCCCTGGGCCGGGGTGAAGGGGGCGTCGGGCCCGGGGCCGGTGTGGGTGCCGGGGGTGCCGCGGCGGAAGCTGATGGCGTGTGTGCGGCCGTGGCGGTCGACCTCGATGTCGAGCCGTGCGGATAGGGCGTTGACCACGGAGGCGCCGACGCCGTGCAGGCCGCCCGAGGCGGCGTAGGAGCCGCCGCCGAATTTTCCGCCGGCGTGGAGCTTGGTGTAGGCGATCTCGACGCCGGACACGCCGGTGCGGGGTTCGGTGTCCACGGGGATGCCTCGGCCGTTGTCGGTGACCTCCACCGAGCCGTCGTCGTGCAGGATGACCTCGATGTGATCGCAGGCTCCAGCCAGGGCCTCGTCGACGGCGTTGTCGATGATCTCCCACAGGCAGTGCATCAGGCCACGGCTGTCGCTGGAGCCGATATACATGCCTGGGCGTTTGCGCACGGCCTCGAGTCCTTCGAGGACCATGAGGTGCCGTGCGGTGTAGTCGGAGCCATCCTGCAGGCGGTTGACCGGGGGTGGGGCGGGGAACGTGCTCACGCAGTGCTCTCCTCAGCAGCAAACGGTACGGGCGGGGCTTCGGACCGGGTCGGCCTGGGGGCGGCCGGCGTGCGGCAGGTCAGATGTCGAGGAAGCGGACGTCTTTGGCGTTGCGCTGGATGAAGTGGCGGCGTGCTTCGACGTCCTCGCCCATCAGGACGGAGAACAGGTCGTCGGCGACGGCTGCGTCGTCGAGGGTGACCTGGCCCAGGACCCGGTGGTCGGGGTCCATGGTGGTCACGCGCAGTTCCTCGGCGTTCATCTCACCCAGGCCCTTGAAGCGCTGGATGGAGTCGTCTTTGATGCGGCGTCCGGCCTGCCGGCCCCGTTCGAGGAGCAGGTTGCGTTCGCGGTCGGAGTAGGCGTATTCAACGTGGTCCCGACTCCACTTGATCTTGTAGAGCGGGGGGCGGGAGAGGTAGACGTGGCCCTCTTCGATCAGCGGCCGCATGAAGCGGAAGAGGAAGGTCAGCAGCAGGGTGTTGATGTGCTGGCCGTCGACGTCCGCGTCCGCCATCAGGATGATCTTGTGATAGCGGAGCTTGGCGATGTCGAAGTCCTCGTGCACGCCCGCACCGAACGCGGAGATGATCGCCTGGATCTCCTGATTGTGGAGGATCTTGTCGATCCGGGCCTTCTCCACGTTGAGGATCTTGCCGCGGATCGGGAGGATCGCCTGGTACTGCGGGTTGCGGCCGGACTTCGCTGAACCGCCGGCGGAGTCGCCTTCAACAATGAAGATCTCCGACTGCGAGGGGTCGCTGGACTGGCAGTCGGCCAGCTTGCCCGGCAGCGCCGCGGACTCCAGCAGGCCCTTGCGGCGGGTCAGGTCGCGCGCCTTGCGGGCCGCGACCCGGGCTGTGGCCGCCTGGATGGCCTTGCGCACGATGTCGGCCGCCTCGTTCGGGTTGCGGTCGAACCAGTCAGTCAGGTGCTCGTGCACGACCTTCTGCACGAAGGTACGCGCCTCGGTGTTGCCGAGCTTGGTCTTGGTCTGGCCCTCGAACTGCGGCTCGCCGAGCTTGACCGAGATGATCGCGGTCAGGCCCTCGCGGATGTCCTCGCCGGAGAGGTTGCCGTCCTTCTCCCGCAGCAGCTTCCTCTCGCGCGCGTAGCGGTTGACCACGGTGGTCAACGCCGTGCGGAAGCCCTCCTCGTGGGTGCCGCCCTCATGGGTGTGGATGGCGTTGGCGTAGGAGTAGACGCTGTCGGCGTACTGGCCATTCCACTGCAGCGCGACCTCGACCGACAGCAGCCGCTCGGCGTCCCCGGCGCCGATGGAGATCACTGAGGGGTGGACCGGCTCGCCCTTGCGGGCGTTGAGGTGGGCGACGAAGTCGGTGATGCCTCCGTCGTAGCGGTAGGAGACCGTCTTCGCCACCTGCTCCTCGGCAGTGTCCGAGCCGGCTTCGTCGGCCGCGGCCGTGGCACGCGCGGACGGACGTTCGTCGGTCAGCGTCAGAGTGAGCCCTCGGTTGAGGAACGCCATCTCCTGAAAACGCCTGGCCAGCGTCTCGAAGGAGTACCTGGTGGTCTCGAAGATCGCACCGTCCGCCCAGAAGGTCAGCGACGTGCCCGTCCGGGAGGTGGCTTCGCGGCGGGCAAGCGGGGCGGCAGGGGCGCCGTCCTTGTAGTCCTGAGTCCACCGGTAGCCGTCGGTCCGGATCTCCGCCGACAGCCGGGTCGACAGGGCGTTGACCACCGACAGGCCCACACCGTGCAGACCGCCGGAGACCGCATATCCCACGCCCCCGAACTTCCCGCCCGCGTGCAGCACGGTCAGCACGACCTCGACGGCCGGTCGCTTCTCCACCGGATGCATCCCCACCGGAATGCCGCGGCCGTTGTCGACCACCCGCATGCCGCCGTCAGCCAGGATCGTCACGTCGATCCGGTCGGCCACCCCCGCCAGCGCCTCGTCCACGGAGTTGTCCACGAGCTCCTGCACGAGGTGGTGCAGCCCTCGCTCGCCCGTGGAGCCGATGTACATCCCGGGCCGCTTGCGTACGGCGTCGAGACCGTCCAGGACAGTGATCGCGTTGGCGTCATAGGACGCAGCCTCGGCATGGCCGGTCTGCTCAGATCCGGAGGTGTCGGTGTCGGTGCGTGTGCCGTAAGTGGTCACAGATGCTCTCTTTCGGGCATGACAGACCGCGCTCTGGCACCACGGTGCGGGAGCGGCCGGACATCTGGCGGGAACGGGGCGCGGCAACACAAAGAGGACCCCTGAGCCCGCAGGGCTCGGGACCAGTGGCTGCCGGAACGCTCTCAGGATACCGAAGATGCCTCCCACCCTCGGGGCGAGAAGGCGCCCATACGCCTCCGTGGCCCCCTTTCGCCATATCGATCGATCCCCCCTGCGCAACGTCCATCAAAATGCACCAGGGAAGCGTACGGCGGCTTTCCTGATGCCTTGCTGCGCAGGGCCGCAGGCACTTTCTTCGGAGTGACTCTCCGCGCTCGTCAGTCGCGCTGTGTCAGGCCGCCGGCTCGCGGCCCGTCAGAGACTCTGCTCGGCGGAGGGCTCTTGGCTGGAGGCGTGCCGTGTTCGCTTTCGAGCGCAGTTCTTCCGGCAGAACACCTGGAACGACTACCGCACCACCACCAACCAGCAGACGTGGACCGAGCTGTACTTCGCGGTCTCCGGATACGAGTACGCGGGCGAGCCGTACGTCCTCAAGGTGCCGGAGGCCGCTCGACGGCGGGCGGCCGGGCTGCTCGGGGAGCGGACCGGGCCGCGGGTGTGCCTGAACTCGGGCGGGTCGCTGACGACGAAGTTGTGGCCGGCACGGCACTGGGCCGAGCTCGCCGTAGCGCTCATCGACCACGGGGCGCAGCTGGCCGTCCTGGGCGGGCCGACCGCCCGCCGGGGAGCGGCGGCGGGCGCATCATCGAAGGTGTGGAGTCCATCGATGAGGAGTGGCGATGAGGCTGTCGTTCCTTGATCCCCTCTACGCGGAGCCGGGCCCGTACGTCTCCGTGTACCTGGACACCTCCCGAGACGTCGACCATCCCGAGCGGGCGATCGCGCTGCGCTGGCGGCGACTGCGCGAGAGCCTGTCCCGTCAGGGCTCGGACCGAGCGCTGTTGAACGCGCTGGAGGAGGTCGTCGGCGCCGACACGGAAGTGCCGGGGGTGCACGGTCAGGCCATCTTCGCCGCCCACGGCACGCTTGTCCTGGACGGGGAGCTGCCGAGCCCGCCCGAGCACGACTCCGCGCGCTACAGCACCCTGCCGGACGCGATGCCCCTGGTCACCCAACACGTGCCAGAGATCCCCTACATGGCCGTGGTCGTCCACTACGGCGGGCTTCCGACCGCCGAGACCCACGGCTGGGTAACTCTGGAGGCGGAGACCGGCACCTGGCCCGCGTCCACCGTCACCCCGGGTGAGCGGCTGCACCGCAGGGTCGCGGTGGCGACCTGGCACCGCACCTCCCTCCGGCTCGGCCACCGGCTGGACGAACGGGCGCGCCGCGCCCATGCCGACGCCGTCGTCGTAGGCGGGGACGAATGGGCGTGCAACGTACTGATCCGCCGTCTGCCGCACACCCTGCGGGACAAGGTCGTACGCGTGGGCGGCCGGACCCCCACCGACACCGGACGCGCCCTGCTTGAGCCGCAGCTCGACGGCGTCTTCCGTGGCCGCATGGCCGCGCACGACCGGGAACTCGTGGACATCTTCATCGGCCGGCGTGCCCTGGACGGACCCATGACGGAGGGGCTGGCCGCCACCGTCGCCGCTCTTCAGCGCGGCCAGGTCGCGGTGCTGCTGCTGAACCGGCCGCCCGAATCCTCGCTGCGGCTCTGGGCGGGCTCCCGGCCCACTCAGCTCGCCCTGACCGAGGCGGAGCTGGTGTCCTTCGGAGTGCGGGCCCCGCGCGAGGAACGTGCCGACGAGGCCCTCGTCCGTGCCCTCGTCGGCACCGGTGCAGAGCTGGTCGTCGTACCGGAGAGCGAGCTGAGGCTGTACGAGGGCGTGGGCGCCCTGCTGCGGTACACCGACGCGGGCACCCCGTCCTGACGCCGACGCGCTCCGCTGCCCGGATCACCGGCTGCTGCGCTCAGCGCTGATAGGTCCCGACCAGGGTGCCGGAGGCCAGCTCCCGGCTCTGCAGGGCGCGGTGCACGTCCTCGGCGCCCGGGTGGTCGCGCAGCTGCGGCGGCCCGGACAGGGCGTACAGGCGGAAGAAGTAGTGGTGCGGCCCGTGCCCCGGCGGCGGCATCGGCCCGCCCCAGCCCACGCGCCCGAAACCGTTGGGCCACGGCAGGCCGCCCTGGGGCTTCTGCCCCTCCCTCACCTCGCTGGTCCCCGGATCGATGCCCGTCACCAGCCAGTGCAGGAAGGTCTTCCCCGGTGCGTCCGGATCCTCGCACAGGAGGACCAGCTCCGTGGCCTCGTGGGGCACCCCCGACCAGGTCAGGGGCGGCGAGATGTTCTCTCCCTCACCGCTGTACCGCCGGGGGATCACCGTGTGGTCGTCGAACGCGGTACTGCTGAGTTCAATTCCGCTCATACGCGCCGCAATACCCGCAAGGACGGCACTGCCACCGGTCCGCACCGCAAACCCCCCGTTCGGCCGAGCCCGACCGGCCCGCTTCCGCCAGGCGGGGTGAGGATGGCCGAGTGCCGACAAGGATCCTGCTCGAGGGCCGCCCTGGCGCGGGCAAGACGACCGCCCTGCGCCGACTGGCCGCGCTGCTGCCCACCCGCGCAGCCACCGGCTTCACCACGGAGGAGATCAGGCAGTCCGGCGCCCGCGTCGGTTTCGCCCTGGAGACCGTGGCGGGTCGACGGCAGGTGCTCGCCCATGTCGACCTGCCCGGTCCGCCGCGGGTGGGGAAGTACGGGGTCGACCTGGGCGTCATGGAACGACTGGCGCTGCCGTCGCTGCGGCCGGCGGCGGCCGACGAGGCGCAAGGCCGACTGGTGCTCATCGACGAGCTGGGCCGGATGGAACTGGCGTGCACGGCGTTCCGCGACGCGGTCGAGGCGCTGTTTGCCGCAGAGGTCGACGTCGTCGCTACGGTCCACGCACACCGCGACCCGTTCACCGACGCCCTCAAGCGACGTACCGACATCGAGGTCGTCCACCTCACGCCGGCCAACCGGGACGCCCTGCCCGGGGAGCTCGCGTCCCGACTGCAGCAGCCCGGGCACCACGAAGGGCCTGGCTAGTAGACTGTCGCGGCTAATTTCTGGGGTAGAGGTGGCGCAGTTTGATGCGTGCGTCGTGGGTGGTGAACTGCCAGTTCACCTGACGCTGGT
>NZ_JBEOVN010000072.1:0-25240 GCF_040295565.1 Streptomyces sp. NPDC002785
ACCAGGGGAGGCCCCATCCGCTTCCTTCCTCCGCCTTGCAATCGAAGCCGCACGACGCCGCTCGCTGATCCGCTCCCTATCGTGGGGGAGGTCGTAAGACCGGCCGGCACATGGGGGCGGCGCCCACCCCCCCCATGTGCAGGTCGGTCTACGCGGCGCAGCCGATGTCACCCGTTCGGGAGAGACCGCAAGCGGTGACCCCCGGCCCTTCACGGGGTTGAGCCATACGGACAACCAGGCCCCGGATGAACGGACGTGCTCAACATGCCGCCACGGCTCAGTGTCGTCGTACCCGTCCACAACGTCGAGCTCTATCTGACGGACTGCCTGAAGTCCCTCGCGGAGCAGACCATGACCGACCTGGAGGTGGTGATGGTCGACGACGGGTCCACCGACAACAGCGCGGCCCTGGCCGCCGAGTTCGCCGAACAGGACGGCCGGTTCCGGCTGGTGAGCCAGGAGAACGGCGGACTCGGGCACGCCCGCAACACCGGGGTCCGCAACTGCGATCCGGGCGCCCGCCATCTCGCTTTCGTCGACAGCGACGACGTGCTCCCGCCCCGCGCGTACGAACTCCTCGTCGGTGCCCTGGACGAGACCGGCTCGGACATCGCGTCCGGCAATGTGCTGCGGCTGCGGGCCTCGGGCAAGCTCCAGCAGTCGCCCAACTTCCGCAAGCCCATGGCGACGACCCGGCTGCGCACCCACATCTCCCGCGACTGGGACCTCGCCGCCGACAGGATCGCCTGCAACAAGGTCTTTCGCCGGTCCTTCTGGGACGAACACGCCTTCGCCTTCCCGGTCGGCGCCCTCTACGAGGACATCCCCGTCGTCCTGCCCGCCCACTTCCTGGCCCGCTCCGTCGACGTGCTGCAGGACGCCGTCTACCACTGGCGCGACCGGGCGGGTTCGATCACCACCCGGCGCGCCGTCGTCCGCGGTGTCCAGGACCGGGTCTCGCACGTGCTGGGCGTCTCCACCTTCCTCGACGAGCACCGCGGCGCCACCGACAAACGGCAGTACGAGGCGCATGTCCTCGCCAACGACCTCTGGTACTTCATGGAGGCGCTGCCCGACGGCGACGAGGAGTACCGGCGCGCCTTCCTCACGTACGCCAACGAGTTCACGGATCAGGTCGACCCGGCCGTGCTCGACGCGCTCCCGCTGCGGCTGCGCCTGATGTGGCACCTCGTGCGCGAACGGCGGACCGACGAACTGCTGGCCCTGCTCGCCTTCGACAAGGCCGAGCCGGGAGCGTTCGCGGTACGGGGCGTGCGGCGCCGCAGCGCCTTCTTCCCGGCCCTCACCCGGCCGGTGCCGCGCTCGGTGCTGCGGGTCACCGACCGGGACCTGCCGCTCACCGCCCGGCTGCGGGACGCCCACTGGCGGGGCGGCAAGCTGCACCTCAAGGGGTACGCGTACATCCGGAACCTGCCCGCCACCACGCGAGGAAGCGAGTTCCGGGCCGGCTGGCTGCGGGCGGGGCGACGGCATGTGGTGCCGCTCCGGCTGCGCACGGTCGCCGAAGCCGAGGCCACGGCCCGGTCCCGGCAGAGTCTGCACGACTACGACCGGTCCGGCTTCGAGACCGTCATCGACCCGGCAAGGCTCCGCATCGATGCGGGCGGAAGCGAACGGCTCACCTGGCGCCTGGAGATCGGCATCGCCGGGCACGGCATGCTGCGCCGATCCGGCCTCTCGACGAACGAGGCGGCCGCACCGCCGCCCGTGCACCGGCCCGACGGCGACCACCGGATCGTGCCCGCCTTCGAGAGCGGCAGGTTCGTGCTGCACGCCGAGCGGATCGACGCCCGCTTCGAGACGCACCGCGCGGGCGACACGGGCGACGGCGCCGGCACCGTGGCGATCGACGGGATGATCCGCGACCGTCTCGGCAAGGGACCGCTGCGCCTCGCACTCACCCATCGGGCCTCCGGCACCTCCTTCGACTGCCCCGTGACCGTGCACGAGGGAGCCGTGCCCTCGGCGGCGGGATGGCGGCGCTTCACCGCCGATGTCCCGCTCGGCGCCTTCGCCGATGCCCGGAAGGGCGCGGGGGAGGGAGCGGTGCGCGCGCAGCTGCCGTACAGCCTGCATCTGGTCGGCCCGGACGGACGCAGGACACCGATCGATGTGCCGGGGCCCGTACTGCCGGGCCGCTACCCGTTGGACGGGGACGGAGACAAGCGGCGCGAACTCGGTCTCACCGCCAGTTCCCGAGGCAATCTGCTGATCAGCGACCGCATCGTGCAGCCCGCCGTCGACCTGGCGACCTGGACGGAGGACGGACAACTCCTCCTGGAGGGCACCTTCCCCGACGACTCGGAACGGCCCGTCGAGCTGGTGGCCCGGCACAGCGGGCACGGCGAGGAGGCCGTCTTCCCCCTCGTCTCCTCCGGGGCCGTCGGGGCGCGGCGGTTCAGGGCCGCGCTCCGGCCGGACGCCGTCGAACAACCCGGCGGGAAACTGCCGCTGGGCCAGGGCCACTGGTATCTCTTCGTCCGCGAGAAGGGCGCGAGGGACGACGCGTACGACGCCCCGCTGCGTATCCCGGCCGTCGCGCACCGCACCCTGCCTGCCGCCCGCACCCTCGCGGGCCGGAAGTACCTCATCGAACGGCGCTTCCACGACCAGCTGCTGATCGACTCCGCGTCGGTGCTCACCGCCGCGGAACGCGGTGCGCGCGGCAAGCGGCTGTTGCGCGAGGCGTACCGGGGCCTGCGCATGGCACCTCTGCGCGACACAGTGCTGTACAGCAGCTTCGACGGCCGCCAGTACTCCGACTCGCCGCGCGCGATCCATGAGGAAGTGGCACGGCGGGGCGTCGAGTTGGAGCATCTGTGGGTGGTGCGTGACCAGCAGGCCCGTATCCCGGCGGGCGCCACGGCCGTCGAGCACGGCTCCGCCGCCTGGCACGAGGCGCTGGCCCGCAGCCGTCACATCGTCACCAACACCCAGCTGCCGGAGTGGTTCGAGCGGCGTCAGGGCCAGTGCGTCGTCCAGACCTGGCACGGCACCCCCCTCAAGCGCATCGGGCTCGACCTCGCGGGCACCGCCCAGGCCAACGCCGCCTATATCGCCACCATCGAGCAGCGCGCCCGGCAGTGGAGCGTCCTGGTCTCCCCGAACCGCTTCTCCACCCCCGTCCTGCGGCGCTCGTTCGGCTATCAGGGCGAGGTCCTGGAGTGCGGCTATCCCCGCAACGACCTGTTCCACGCCCCGGACCGGACCAAGGTCGCCGCGGCGGTACGGGAGAGACTCGGCATCCCCGAGGGCAAGCGGGTCGTGCTGTACGCGCCGACCTGGCGCGAGGACCGGCCGCAGGGCAGCGGCCGTTACGCCCTCGACCTGCAGCTCGACCTGGCCGCCGCCGAACGCGAACTCGGAGCGGACACTGTCCTGTTGGTCCGCCGGCACTATCTGGTCACCGACCGCCTCCCGGACAGTGGCAGCGGCTTCGTCCGTGACGTCTCGCTCTATGGGGACGTCGGTGAGCTGATGCTGATCGGCGACGCACTGGTCACCGACTACTCCTCGCTGATGTTCGACTTCGCCCAGACCGGCCGCCCGATGCTCTTCCATACCTACGATCTGGCGCACTACCGCGACACCCTGCGCGGCTTCTGCTTCGACTTCGAGGCCCGCGCCCCCGGCCCCCTGATTCCCGGCTCCACCGGACTCATCGAGGCGCTGCGCGACCCGGAGCGGGCCACCAGGGGGCACGCGCAGGCGTACGAGGCATTTCTCCGGGACTTCTGCGACCTGGACGACGGACACGCGGCGGCGGGGGTGGTCGACCGGATGCTCCAGGGCCTTGACCGGCCTTGACCGGCCCTGACCGCCGGACCCCGGTCCGCGCAGCCCGGCCGGTCCCGATACCGGCCGGGCAGGGGGCCCGGGGCCACCATGCCCCCTGAACCGTTCGAGTGATTCCGGAATTCGGACGTTTGCGCAGATACGCAGGGCATTGAAGTCGCGATCCATATAAGTGTGGTCATCGGTGCGTTACTCAGTGTCTTCGGGTTGCTACGTTCTGTTTTCATGGGTACCCGAATGCGATACGAATCCTGGGACGTACAGCGGGCGAGGGTGGTGGTGCTCATTGCTGCGGCCGCAGGTCTCCTCACCCGCATGCTGATCGCGGCGAATATGCCGGGCCCGGCCGACGTGCGGATCTTTCAAGGCTTCGCACAGGCCATCGTGCGTTACGGCCCCATTCGGATTTACGAACATCCGCTGCCGGGACTGCCCGTCTACAACCACCCGCCACTGGCCGGCTGGATGCTCCTCGGTCTGAATGAACTCTCCGAACTCGGAATTCCGTTCGGAACGCTGATCAGATCACCCGCATCGATCTCCGACTTCTTCTGCGTGCTCCTCGTGTTCGAAATCGTGCGTCGGCGCAGCTCCGTGGGCGCGGCGGTCGCCTGCGGTGTGGGCGTGGCCGTCAGCCCCGTACTGATCGCCACCTCCGGCTATCACGGCAACACCGACGCGGTCGCCATCACGTTCGCCCTGACCGCCGCCCATCTGCTTGTGGACCGGAAGTCACCGCTGGCCGCCGGGGTGTGTGCCGCGCTCGCGATCAGCGTCAAGTTCATCCCGGTGGTGGCGGTCCCGGCGCTGTTCGTCGTCGCGCTGCGGGCGGGCCGGCCGGCGTTCATCCGATTCACCGCCGGGTTCACCGCCCTCGTCGCCCTCGTCTGGGGGCCGGTCCTGGTGACCGTGCCGCAGAACCTCAAGGAGAACGTCCTGGAGTACGCGGGCGGTGGCTACCGGCTCTGGGGCCTCGTCCGGTTCGCCGACGCGCTCGGCCTGCCGCAGTCCTTCATCACCTTCATCCAGGGCGAGGGCCACTTCCTCTTCGTGCTGGCCTGTGTGGCGGCCGGGGTCTGGCTCGCCCGGCTGCGGCCCGCGCAACTGCCCGGTGTCGTCGCCGTCACGATGGGCCTCCTGCTGCTGCTCTCCACCGCGTCCGCCCTGCAGTACCTGACCTGGGCGGCCGCCGGGCTGTTCGTCATCGGGTTCTGGGAAGGCGCCACGTACAGCTGTCTGCTCGGCCTGACAGCGGTCATCGGTTACCAGGGACGCTCCGCGTTGCGCTGGAGCGAAACGGTGCTGCACCTCGGCGAGGCCGGCTGGTTCGTCCTCGCCGTCGGCGTCGTCAGCGGAATCCGCAAGATCCTCGCCGCGCAGCCGGCCGTACCTCCGCAATCCCCCGCCGAGCGGACCTCGGTCCCGGCGCCCTGCACTCCGCGGTCCACCGGTTCCGCCGTCAACTGACAGCCCCTTCCAAGCACCGAGCACCGATCGCAACTGGAGAACGCCCCGTGAAGGAAAGCCCGAGCCCCAGGATCGGCATCCTGGTGGTCGCGTACAACGCCGAGACGACGCTGGAGAGGACCCTCGACCGCATTCCGGGGGACTTCCGGTCCAAGGTCGCCGAGGTCCTCATCCTTGACGACGCGAGCCACGACGCGACCTTCACCGCGGGCTGCCGCTGGTCGCAGACGGAGGGATTGCCGCGGACCGTGGTGATGCGGCACACCAAGAATCTCGGATACGGCGGAAACCAGAAGGCCGGATACGCGCTGGCCGCCGAACACGGACTCGACATCATCGTGCTGCTGCACGGCGACGGGCAGTACGCCCCCGAATTCCTGCCCGACATGGTCGCACCGATCGAACGCGGCGAATGCGAGGCCGTGTTCGGATCGCGGATGATGAAACCCGGATCCGCTCTCAAGGGCGGCATGCCGATGTACAAATGGCTGGGTAATCGCATTCTCACCCGCCTGGAGAACACCCTGCTCGGCTCGCAGCTCACCGAATTCCACTCCGGGTACCGTGCCTACAGCGTCGCGGCACTCAAGAAGCTGCCGATCCACCGGAACACCGACGCGTTCGACTTCGACACCCAGATCATCGTCCAGCTGCTCAACGAAGGAATGCGGATCAAGGAGATCCCCGTACCCACCTACTACGGCGACGAGATCTGCTACGTCAACGGCATGAAGTACGCGAAGGACGTCGTCAAGGACGTCCTCGAATACCGGCTCGCCGTCAAGGGATTCGGCACCTGCGCCTGGATCCCCAAGCCCGTCGAGTACGCATTCAAGGAGGGCGACGGTTCCTCGCACGCCGTCATCCTGGAGAAGATGCGCAGCCTCGCGCCCGGCCGGGTCCTCGATCTCGGCTGCTCCGGCGGCCTGTTCGCCCAGCGCCTCGAAGCTCTCGGCCACGAAGTGACGGGCGTGGACTACGTCGAGGTCCCCGGCGTCCGCGAGAAATGCACCCACTTCCACCTCGCCGACCTGGAGGAGGGGCTGCCCGTGGAGATCGGCGCCGACTACGACTACGTCGTCGCCGGCGATGTGATCGAGCACCTCTCCCGCCCCGAGCGCGTGCTCGCCGAGGTCGCCACCGTGCTGCGGCCCGGCGGCCATGTGCTGCTCTCCGTACCGAACTTCAGCCACTGGTACTCACGGCTGCGGGTCGCGCTCGGCGTCTTCGACTACGACCGGCGCGGCATCCTCGACGAAACGCATCTGCGCTTCTTCACCCGGGCGAGCCTGCGCCGCACGGTCAGGAACGCCGGCTACGACGTCCTCCACATCACCTCCACCGGGGCCCCGTTCTGGGCGCTGCTCGGCGGCGGACCGCTCCCGGCGGTCCTGGGCGGGGTGTCGAAGCTGCTCACCCGGATCCGGCCGACGCTGTTCGGCTATCAGCACGTCGCACTGCTGACCCCGCATGCGGCCGAGACGATCACCGCTGGAGAGCACGTCGATGTACAGGACATCCTCAACCGACCGTACGCCACTGCCGACCGGGTCGGCGTCTGAGGCCGCCGTCCCGCGTCCCACCCCCGTCCCGCCGCCCGAAACCCCGGTCGCCACAGTCAGGAGCAAGGCCTTGACCCTCCCCAGTCTGATGCTGCTGCTGTTCGCCGTGTTCTCGTCGGCGGGCGGCCAGATCATGCTGAAGCACGGGATGAAGGGCGCCGCGGCCGCTGCCGCGCAGGGTGGCGGCTCCGTCGCCCTGCGCGCCGCGACCAGCCCCTGGGTCGTCCTCGGCCTGGTGGTCTTCGCGGTGTCCGCCCTCGCCTGGATGACCACTCTGGCCAAGGTGCCGCTGTCCATCGCCTACCCGTTCAACGCCCTCGGGTATCTGCTGATCGTGCTGGCAGGGGCGACCGTGCTGCACGAGCGGACCTCGATGTGGACCTGGGGCGGCTCGCTGCTCGTGGTCGTCGGCCTCTTCACGGTGATGGCGGGCCAGCAACGCTGAGAGCCTGTCGGGTGACCTTCGATCAGAGGTCACCCGACAGGCTCTGAGGGTGCGTCGTCGGACGGGCCCCGTCCTCAGGTCCGTCCGGCGACCGGCACAGCCTCCCCCAGCAGCACCCGGCGCACCACCCGCTCCGCGGCGAGCCCGTCGTCGTAAGGGCAGAACCGGGCCCGGAACGCGGCCCGCAGCGTCTCGTTCGCCGGGCTCTGCCAGCTGCCGTCGAGGAAGATCCGGGCCAGCTCGTCCGTATCGGTGGAGACCGCCCCAGGGGTGTCGCCCAGCTTCCCGGACAGCAGATCGAAGCAGACTCCCCGGACCGTGCGGTACGTCTGCCAGTCGGGCGCGTGCACCACGATCGGGCGGTCCAGATGGGCGTAGTCGAACATCACCGACGAGTAGTCCGTCACCAGCGCGTCCGCCGCCAGGCACAGCTCCTCGATCCGCGGATGGCCGCAGACATCGACGAGCGAAGGGTGCTCCGGCAGCCCGGCACCCTCGTAGAAGTAGTGGGCGCGGACCAGCACCACGGTGTCCGGGCCGAGCGCCTCGCAGAGCCGGACCAGGTCGAGCCGGCTGGTGAACGCCGCCTCGTAGTCGCGATGCGTCGGCGCGTACAGGATGGCGCGCCGGCCGGGCAGGATACCGAGCGCCTCTCGGATCTCCGCGATCCGCTCGTCCGTCGCCGTCGCGAAGACGTCATTGCGCGGATAGCCCGATTCGAGGGACTGCGCGGTGCCCGGATAGGCGCGTGCCCACACCTCGGTGGAGTGCGGGTTGGCGGAGACGCTCCAGTCCCACCGGTCGACGCGCTGGAGCAGCCGGTCGAAGTTCAGTCCCTGGGCCGCCGCCGGATAGTCCTGCTGGTCGAGCCCCATGATCTTCAGCGGGGTGCCGTGGTGGGTCATCACATGGATCTGGCCGGGGCGCTTGACCAGATGGTCGGAGAAGTTGACGTTGTTGAAGAAATACGTGGCCCGGGCCAGCACCTGCCAGTAGCGGCGGGTCCCCGGCACCACGTGGTCGATGCCTTCGGGCACCGTGTCCACCTGGTTCTTCGACACCACCCATACCCCGCGCACCCGCGGGGCCAGCTCCTGGGCCTTGCGGAAGACGGCCTCCGGATTGCAGCTCACCCCGCGGTTCCAGTACGCGGCGTAGACGGCTAGCCCGGGGTCCAGCGGAAGCCTGCGCTGCCACCAGTAGTAGCGCGTGGACAGGGTGCGCCTGGCCCGCGCCCGTACCGCGCCGGGCGCCGCCCGCAGGCTCCGGCGCAGGGCCAGGACGGTGTCGAGGGCGCCGAGCACGACGTACCGGCCACCGCCCATCAGCTTCGGCCGCAGCCCCTTCTCGCCGCCCGGGAAGCGGTGCTCCTCGGGCCGGTGCGCCCGGTGGAACGCCGCCACGGACCGTACGTATCGCCTGCGCTGCCGGGTCACCGACGGGTAGCCGGAAAGGAGTTCCCAGGCCGCCCGCTCGAAGAGCAGTGTCCGCACGGGATGCAGGAGCGGTCGGTCGCGTACGAACTCCATCAGACCGGCGAACGCGTCGACGAGCTGGTGCGGCGTCGAGCCGTCCGCCGGTTTTGCACTGTCGGCCGGAACGGGCAGGTGGCGCCGGCTGCGGTGCTCGACGCAGGCGGTGGGGAGTACGGCGACGGATTCGGCCGCGGCGAGGGTCTGGAGTGCGTACATTCGCTCCCCGTGCTGCCCCGGCCCGAAGGACAGCTTCTCGCCCTCGTGGAGGGTGCGGCGCACGGCGCGGTTCCAGGAGACCGGTGCGATGTCCAGGAGTACGGGGTGTGCGGGCAGGGTGAGACGGCCCTCGGGCAGTTCACCGAGCAGCTCCAGCGACCGGGTCGGGCGGGGGCGGCCCCGGAACGGGCGCCTGTGATGGCCGAACAGCAGCAGTTCGGGGTCACCGGTGGCATCCAGCCGGTCGGCGACGGCCTGCAGGGCGCCCGGCAGGTGGACGAAGTTGCCCTCCAGGAAGAGGAGATACTCCCCGACGGCCCGCTCGGCCCCGGCGTTGCGCCGCCCGTGCGGCCCGGCCCCCGAGGGCAGATGGATGGCCTGCACCCGGTCGTCCCTTGCGGCGAACTCGTCGAACAGCAGCCCCGAACCGTCCGGCGCACCGTCGTCGACCCCGATCACCTCGATGTCCGTGAACGATTGCGTGAGCACTGACTCCAGGCACTCGCGCAGCTGTCCTCGGGCGTGGCGGACGGGGATGATGACACTCAGCCGGGGCATGCGGGCTCTTTCTCGGACACGGGGCTACGGGGGAGGAGTGCGGTCAGGTGTGGTTGGTGGGCTGCGCCCCGGCGAGGCCGAGGCCTGTGGACGCCTGCCGGTCCGCGGGGATCGCGGCGGTGGCCGGCGCCGAGGCCGGGACCCGAGCGGGGTTGCCCGCCGCTGGTGCGGGCCGCCGCTGCGCCGGAGGGATCGCGGGCGGCTGCGCGGCCGTGTCGCCCAGGAAGACCCGGCGCACCACGCGCTCCGCCGCGTGCCCGTCGTCGTACGGACAGAAGCGCTCCCGGAACGCCTCGCGCAGCCGGGCGGAGCGGGCTCCGCACCAGTGGCCGGTCGCGAAGATGTCGAGCAGTTCGTCCTCGCTGTGCGCGATTGCGCCGGGCGGGCAGGAGTACAGGTCGAAGTAGGTGCCGCGGGCCGCTTCGTACGCCTCGCGGTCGCCGCAGTGGATGATGACGGGCCGGTCCAGATTGGCGTAGTCGAACATCAGCGACGAGTAGTCCGTGATCAGCGCGTCCGAGGCGAGCGCGAGCGCCTCGACGCAGGGGTGGCCGCTGACGTCGATGATCCGTGGGTGCGGTTCGCGGACCGGCGGAGCCTCGTACGAGTAGTGGGCGCGGCTCAGGATCACCACGCCCGGACCGAGGACCCGCAGTACGCGTGCCAGGTCGAGCACGGTGTGCTGGTCGCGCCGGTAGTCGCGGTGCGTGGGCGCGTAGAGCAGGGCGAGGGCGCCCTCGGGGATGCCGATCGACTCGCGCAGCCGCGCCACGTCGTCGGCGGTGGCCCGCTGGTAGATGTCATTGCGCGGATAGCCGTACTCCAGCGTCGCGCAGCTCGCGGAGGCCGACGGGTAGGCCTTCTCCCAGACGAGGGTGGAGTGCTGGTTCGCGGAGAGGGAGTAGTCCCACTTGTCGACATTGGCGAGCAGCCGGCCGAAGTCCGTCCCGCGGGCCGCCGCCGGCCGGTCCTGGAGGTCGAGTCCCATGGTCTTGAGCGGTGTGCCGTGGTGGGTCTGGAGCAGCACCTGGCCGCGCCGCTTGATCAGCCGCCGGTCGAAGTTGACGTTGTTCACCAGATACCTGGAGCGGGCCAGCGCCCGCCAGTAGCCGTACGTCCCGGGCGTGAGCCGCTGTGTCGTGGTGGGCACCGTGTGCGCGTCCTCGGGGCGGCAGATCCAGGCGGTCCGCAGGCCGGGGACCAGTTCGCGGGCCTTCGCCTCGATCGCGGCCGGATTGCAGGCGTAGCCGCGGTGCCAGTACGCCGCGAACACCGCCCGGTCCGCCTGGACGGGCAGCCGCAGCTGGATGCGGTAGTACGCCTGAAGAGCGGCGGCCCGCAGTATCCGGCGGACGGCCGCGGTGCCCTTCCGCAGCCGGCCGTGCAGCAACTGTGCGGTCCACAGCGCACGGTACGTGCGGCGTGCGCCCAGCCGGATCAGGCCGTGGCGCAGCCGGGCGCGGAGCGGGGCGGGAGCGCCCGGGGTGCGGTAGCGGACACAGTGGGCGCGGGCACGGCGGAAGAACGCGGCGCGGCTGCCGCGCGGCAGCCTGCCCGGGGTGGTGAACAGCGTGCAGAAGTGGTCGAGCATCCTACGGAAGATCACCGGACGCCAGGGCGCGAGTTCGGGGCGGGCGTCGATGAACGCGAAGACCCGGTCGTACTGGTCGAAGATGTCGAAGTGTTTGCGGCTGGTGGTGGCCAGGATGTTGCCCTGGCGCCGCTGCCGGTAGCCGACGCACACCCGGTCGAGGACCGCGAGCGAGCGGGCGGCAAGCAGCACCGGGTACGTCCAGGGCGTGTCCTCGTAGTAGCCGGGCGGGAAGGCGAACCCCTCGGCCTCGACGAACGCGCGGCGGTACGCCTTGTTCCAGACGACCATCAGGACCTTCAGCAGTCCGGGCCGGCCGGCGAGCGTGAAGGTGGCGGGGCCGGTCTCGGCGAGGTGCTCGGCGAAGGTGTTGCGTACGCTCTCGCCCGTCCAGTACGTACGGGCGTAGTCGTAGACCAGGACGTCCGGTTCCCCGGTCTCCTCAATCCGGTCGGCGACGGCCCGCAGGGCGCCGGGGGCGAGGGTGTCGTCGCTGTCCAGGAAGATCAGATAGTCGCCGGTGGCCTGTGCGATCCCGGCGTTACGGGCCTGGCCCAGGCCCACGTTCTCCGGCAGATGCAGGGCCCGCACCCGATGGTCCCGGGCGGCGAACTCGTCGATGACGGCGCCGCAGGCATCGGGTGAGCAGTCGTCCACCGCGATGAGTTCGAAGTCCTCGAAGGACTGGGTCAGTACCGAGTCCAGGCTCTCGCGCAGGTACGCCTGAACCCGGTACGCGGGCACGATGACACTGAACCGGGGCACAACACATCCATGGGTCGTTCGCAGCGCGGGTGGGCGGTCCGCAAACTTCCGATGGAGTGACAGGGTTACGCCAAAACGTGGCAAACCCGCGAAATGGCAGGTGGGGTGGTCCTGTTGCGGTGAAACAGGACCACCCCGCATTGACGTACAGCTGTGCGTGCTACTTCACCGCGCCCGCCATCACGCCTGAGACGAACTGACGCTGGAAGGCGAAGAAGACCGCAAGCGGAATCACCATCGACACGAAGGCGCCGGGCGCCAGCACATCGATGTTGTTGCCGAACTGCCGTACCTGCTGCTGCAGGGCCACCGTGATCGGCGGGGAGCCGGAGTCCGCGAAGATCAGTGCGACCAGCATGTCGTTCCACACCCAGAGGAACTGGAAGATCCCGAGCGAGGCGATCGCCGGACCGCCCAGCGGCATCACGACCCGGGTGAAGAGCCGGATCTCGCCCGCCCCGTCGAGCCGGGCCGCCTCCAGCAACTCCCTCGGGATCTCCGCAAAGAAGTTACGCAGCAGGAAGATCGCGAAGGGCAGACCGAAGGCCGTGTGAAAGATGATCACGCCGAAGGTCGTCTCGAAGATCCCGACCGCGCCGAAGAGCTTGGAGACGGGGACCAGGGCGACCTGAACCGGGACCACCAGCAGCCCCACGACCACGAGGAACCACCAGTCGCGGCCGGGGAACTCCATCCAGGCGAAGGCGTATCCGGCCAGTGAACCGATCACGACGACCAGGACGGTCGCCGGGACGGTGATCAGGACGGTGCTGAGGAGGGAGTGGGTGATGGTCGAATTGTCCAGCAGCCGGGAGTAGTTGTCGAAGGTGAGCTGGGACGGGGCCGTGAATACCTTCCACCAGCCGGTCGACGCGATGTCGTCCGCGCCGCGCAGCGAGGACAGCAGCAGCCCGATGGTCGGCATCAGCCAGAACAGGCCCACCAGGATGAGGAAGACCCGCATCACACCGCCGCCGGCGCGGGCGGCGATGCGCGCACCGAGGGACTGCTCGGCCTTCACCTGCCCTTTTGCCGCTGTCGTGCTCGTGGCCGTGTCCGACGCTGTCGTCATCGGCGCCCCTCCTTCCGGATCCGGCGGACATTGCTGTGCTGTCCCGGGGGGCAACCCCCGGACCCCCGGCAGAGGGAGGCGGTCGTGGTCGGTGCTCTCGTCATCGGCGCCCCTCCTTCCGGATCCGGCGGACATTGAAGAACATCACCGGGAGAACCAGCAGCAGCAGGAGTACGGCGATGGCGCTGCCGATCCCGAGGTCGGCGTCCGTGCCGAACGAGGAGCGGTAGAGCTGGAGCGCCAGCACATTCGCGTCGGCCAGGGAGGAGCCAGGCGCGATGATGAAGACCAGGTCGAAGACCTTCAGAACGTTGATCATCAATGTGACCAGCACCACCGAAAGGACGGGCGCGAGCATCGGCACCGTGATCCGGCGGAACACCTGCCACTCGTTCGCGCCGTCCACCCGGGCCGCTTCGAGGAGTTCACGCGGCAGGCCCGCCAGGCCCGCAGCGATCAGCACCATCGCGAACCCGGCCCACATCCAGACGTAGGAGCCGATGATCCCCGGTGTGACCAGGGTCGGGCC
Organism: Streptomyces sp. NPDC002785; assembly: GCF_040295565.1. Classification (NCBI taxonomy): domain Bacteria; kingdom Bacillati; phylum Actinomycetota; class Actinomycetes; order Kitasatosporales; family Streptomycetaceae; genus Streptomyces; species Streptomyces sp. NPDC002785. Next base: position 13,497 of record NZ_JBEOVN010000072.1, read on the forward strand.
GAGCCACTCGACTCCGTTGTACGGCTCCTTGAAGTTCGAGACGGGGAGGCGGAGTTCGGTGCCGTCGGCCGAAGCGGGCAGGGTGAACGTGCCGTCCGCGCCCGCCGTCGCCGAGGCGACCACCTTGCCGTCCTTGACAGCCTCGACCTCGATGCCCTTGAGCCCCAGCTCCTTGGCGTCGATGACATTGGGGCTGCCGCCGCCGCCCTTGGTGAAGTCCAGCCACGCGGTACCGGTGATCTTCCCGGCCTCCGCCGCGGCGGCCTTCGCGGGCTTCGCGTCCTTCGGCATGTTCGCCGGTGCCACACCGACCAGCGGCAGCTGCGCCGGCTGTCCGGCCCGTACCGGCGCCTTGGTGACGAACGAGCCGCCGCCGCCCGCCTTGAGCGGGTGGACGGGCAGCGGATGTGCCTTCGGGTAGCCCGCCGAATCGGTGAACGTGTCGTGCACACCCACCCATACGGCGTTGGCGACCCCGCGCTCCGGGGCCGCGTCGTACACCAGCCGGAAGATGATGCCCGCGGCGAGCATGGAGATCGCCATCGGCATGAAGACGACCAGCTTGAACGCTGTACCCCAGCGGATCCGCTCCGTCAGCACCGCGAAGATCAGCCCGAGCACGGTGGAGACCGTCGGCGCGAACACGACCCAGATCGCGTTGTTCTTGACCGCCGTACGGATGGTGTCGTCCGTGAACAGCGCCTTGTAGTTGTCGAGTCCGGCGAAGCCCGTACCCGACTGATCGAAGAACGACCGGTAGACGGAGTACCCGATCGGATAGACCACGAGCGCGCCGAGCAGTACCAGCGCGGGCGCCAGGAAGAGCGCCGCGATGACCCGGCGGGTGCCGGTCACGCTCCTGCGGCTGCGTTCCGGGCCGCCGGCTGAAAGGCCGGACGGCTTTCTGGGTGCGGGTACCGACGGCCGGCCGGACGGATGCTTGTCGGCGGGGGGCACCGCGTCGGCGCCCCCCGCTGCGGCTGTCGTCATCCCGTCAGCTCTTGTACGCCTTGGCCGCGTCGGACTCCAGCTTCGCTTGAGTCCCCGCGATGTCCTTCGGGTTCTTCAGGAAGTCCTGGAGGGTCTTCCACTCACCCTTCCCGGGCGTCCCGCCGAACGACTGCGGGGCCTGGTCGGACATGTCGAACCGGACGGCGTCACCCGCTGCGACCAGCGCCTTCGCCATCGTGCGCTGAACCTCGTTCGGGTACGCGGATGCGTCCAGGGCCTTGTTCGGCGAGATGAACCCGCCCTGCTCGGCCATGATCTTCGCCGCGTCGGTCGAGCCCAGCCAGGTCAGCAAGGCCTGGGCGCCCTTGCCGTCCTTCAGTGCCACCGCCGCGTCGCCACCCGTCACGACGGGGGACTCGGCGCCTACCGCCGGGAACGGGAACACCTTGGCGTCGGTCCCGATCTTCGCCTTCGTCTGTGCGATGTTGACGCCCACGAAGTCGCCCTCGAAGACCATCGCGGCCTTGGGCTGGTCACCGCCGGTGAAGGTCTGGGTGACCGAGGCCGGGAATTCCGTCTGCAGCGCACCGTTGGCACCACCCGCGATCAGCGACGGCTTGCCGAAGAGCTGCGCGAGTGTGGTCAGCGCGTCCTTGACGGACGGGTCCGTCCACTTGATCTTGTGCTGGGCCAGTTGGTCGTACTTCTCCGGGCCCGCCTGGGAGAGATAGATGTTCTCGAACCAGTCGGTGAGGGTCCAGCCGTCCGCGCCACCGACCGAGACCGGGGTGACACCCGAGGCGGAGACCGTCTCGGCCGTCGCCAGGAAGTCCTTCCAGGTCTTCGGCTCAGCTGCGCCCGCGTTCTCGAACGCCTTGGCGTTGTACCAGATCAGGGACTTGTTGGCGGCCTTGAAGTAGACGCCGTACTGGGTGCCGTCCACCACACCGAGGTCCTGCCAGACCTTCGAGTAGTTCTTGGCCAGCTGGGCCTTGGCCTCGGGACCGACCGGCTTGGCCCACTTCTTCTGGGCGGCCTGCTGGATCGCGCCGACCTGCGGGATCATCGCGACGTCCGGCGGCTGGCCGCCCGCGATCTTCGTACCGAGGAAGTTGACGATCGGGTCCTGCGCCGGGACGAAGGTCACCGTCGCCCCCGTGCGATTCTCGAACTCCTCGAGAACCTTGACGAAGTTGGCCTGCTCGGCTCCGGTCCAGACCGCCGCGACCGAGAGCGTCTCCCCGTCCAGTTTCGGTAGGGCGACGCTCGACGAACTCTCCTTGCTGCCCCCGGAGTTCTTTTCCGGCTTTGTTTTTCCGCTGTCGCCGTCGTCACCGCAACCGGTCAGAGCCAGTGCGCCGATGGCGGTGAACACCATGGCGGCCCTGCTGATCCGAAGGGTTGTGCGCATCGCTGCCCCGTCTCTCACATCGTTGTATGCGCACAGTCCTACGCCCGGTGTACGGGTGCCGCAATACCGCTTGTCGTGTCAACTCGTTGATCGTGATCGGCTCGTGACGTGCGGTCAGTGGATGTCCGGACCCGGTGCTCTCTCAGGAGCGGACGGGCCCGAACGGGGCTATCGGCTCGGCATTCACCGACCGGGCCGCCCGCTCCAGCGCACTGGCCAGCAGCGCCAGGTCCGTCGGACCGTTGCCCAGCTCGCGGACCGGGCGCCGGGTCGGCGGATCGCCCATCCGCTCCCACTCCAGCGGGACGACGGTGGGGCGCAGGGTCGCCGTACGCGGAATACGCCCCGTCACCCTGCCGCCCTGGAATGGTGTCACCCGCCCGTCCGGATGCCCCAGCCGGCCACGGCCGGGTGCCGGACCCTCCGGCGACGGCGGGACGACCGGCGCGTCGAGCACGATGCGCAGCCGGGCCCCGTGGGCCAGGTCCGTGTCCTCCGTACGGTCCGGGCGGGCGGACGTCGCGACCAGGTGGACGCCGAGCCGGCCGCCCTCCCTGGCCACGGCCTCCAGGGCCCGTACGACCGAACCCGCGGCGGGGCGGCCGGGGCTGCCGAGCGCCGGGGCGACCAGCGCGTCGAAGTCGTCGACCAGGACGACGAGCCGGGGCAGCGGGGACGGGCCGGGGTCCGTGGACCGCGCGGCGGCAGGCCGCAGCCGGAGCGTCCCGCTCATCGGGGAGTCCACGTCCGCGCGCTGCTCCGCGGCGCTCGGTGGGCGCTGGGTGGCCATCCGCTGCGCCATCTCGTGCCGGTGGTGCCACTCGGTGAAGTCGTACTGGCCGAGCAGTTCGGCGCGCCGCTTCAGTTCGCCGCCCAGCGCCTGCGCGAACTCGCGCATCCGAACCGGATCCGAGGCCACCAGGTGCGTGAACGCGTGCGGGAGTTCGGTGCACGGGCTCAGGCTCTCGCCGCGCTCGCCACCGGCGCCGTCGACCAGGAGTATGCCCAGCCGGTCGGGCCGGGCGGCCGCGGCCAGCGAGGCGGCGACGGCCCGCAGCAACTCCGTACGTCCGCTGCCGGCCGGCCCCTCGATGAGGAGATGGGGGCCCTCCTCCGCCAGATCCACACTGACCGCGCCCCGGGGCCCGGCCCCGAGCACCACGACGGGCCGCCCGGCGGCCACGGCAGCCGTGCCTTCGGCGCAGGCGGCTGCGGGCGTGCCCGTGTTTGATTCCACGGCGGTACGTGCGCCCGCCGCTGCGCTCCCGGCGCCTCGCGCCACGACCTGGGGTGTGTCGTCGCCGCGGGGCCCACTGACCCGGTTCGAGGTCCGCCCGGATCCGGCGGAACGGAGACTGTCGGCCTCCTGGACATCACCACCGCCCCAGGTACCGGCCCCGGGAATGGTGCGGGAGCTCGGGGTGTCCCCGGACGAACTGCCGTAGCGCCCGCCGCCGGCACGGGGGGCGGAGGCGCCGGGGTACGGGGTGCGTCCGGAGCCATGGGCGTCGTGGGCGGCGTCGCGCGCGAGGCCGTGGCCCGCGGTGCCGATGTGGGTGGTGGTTTCGCTGCCGGGATACGGGGTGCGCCCCGAGCCGGGGGCGTACCCGCCCGCGCGGTCCGGCCCCGGTGCGCCGCCTGTGCGCTGGGCGCCCACGCGGGGGCCCGCACTGCGCGGGTACTCCGTACGGCTCGAACCGCGGGCATCCGCGTGGGCTGCATCCGTACCGGCGCCGGCGCCCGCCGGCCCGCCCGTCCAGCGGCCCGAACCGCGGACCGTGGCGCCGGGCTGGTCGTCCGCGGTGGAGGCCCAGCGGGCCATCAGGGAGGCCGGGGTGGCACGTGCCAGACCCAGTTCGTCCAGCAGTCGGGCGGTCGGCGGGAGGGCGGCCGACGCGGGCCGGCCGTGGGCCGTGGCCGCTCCTTCCGTACGCAGCGGGGCCAGTGCCCGGCCGAACCGCTCGGCCCAGTGCGCCGACACCGCGTCCACCGCGGCGACCGTGCCGCGGCCCGCGGCCCGGCCGCCCGCCGTGCGCAGCAGCCGCAGTGCCGTCGCCACATCGCCGCTCAGCATCGCCACCGCCCCGCACTCGCGGAACGCTATCGAGGCGTGGCAGGCGGCCTCGTACGTCGCCGCGACGGGTGAGGTGGGCGTGGCGGCCGGGGTCTCGGCCAGACAGATCAGATGGATCCCGGCAGCGGCACCCGCGCCGGCCAGCCGGGCGGTGTTCTCGCGCAGCACCGACGTGCCGGGGTCGCCGTCGACGACCACCACGGTGTACGGGCCCGAGTACTGCCCGGCGGCCTCGGCGACCGTGCTCCGGTCCAGGCTCGCCCAGCCGGGCCCCAGCGGCCCGTCGTCCAGCCGGCGCACCAGCTCCGTCGTACGGGCGACGGCCTGCTCGCGGTCGTACGCGAGGAGCAGCCGGCAGTCCTGGCCGTGCAGGGGGCGCAGATGAGGCAGCCAGCCGAGCCAGGCCCATTCGCGCCTGCGCTCGTCCGCGCTGCGGGCGCGGTCCGTGCAGATCAGCACGATCTCCAGATCGGCGGGGGAGTGCAGCGCGGCGAGCTGCGCCACCGCCGAACGGGCGAGTCCGGCCAGCCGGGTCCGCGGCCCGGCGAGCCCGAGGGAACCGGCCTCCCGCAGCCCCACGGTGACCGGCACGGCGGGCAGCTCGGCCCGGTCGGTCGTCCCCAGGCGCACCACGAGCGCCTCCGGGTGCGCGGTGTCGCGCTCCCACAGCCGGGGGCCGGGGCCGAGCGCGGTCAGCAGCACGGCCGCGGGGTCGGGCCAGCTGCCCTCCGCGGCGGATGCCGATGGTGCTGCGGGGGAGGCGGGGGCCGGGAACGGCAGCTCGGCCGCACCTGCCTCGTCGGGTGTCGCCTCGTGCATCGCTTCGCCCTTGTTGCCCGCGAGTCTGCGCGCCCAGGCGCCTATCCCGCCCCGCCGGTGTGTCCCGTCGTCCGGGAAGCGGGGAGAGCGCTCGGAGGGGGACTGGCGGCGGGTGTCGGCCCACCCGCCTTCGCCGCTCCCGTGCGCGTGACGGTCGCCGGGCCCGGCGTGTGCGGCGGGTCCGGGGCCGGCTGCGGCCGGGGCGTACCCGTGACCGGAGCCGTGCTTCTCGGCGAAGCCGCCGTCGGCGGCGGCCGCGCCTGTCGTACCGGCCACCCGCAGATGCCCCTCGCCGTCCGGGGCCGTCGCCAGCGCCGGCGTACGCGCGCCCGAGGTCAGCCGGAGCGTCGATTCGCCGAGCCGCAGCAGCGCACCGGGCTTCAGACGGACCGGGCGGTCGCGGACCTCCGTACCGTCGAGCAGGGTGCCGTTGGTGGAGCCCAGGTCCGCCACCGAGACCAGGCCGTCCTCGGAGACCGTCACCGTGCAGTGCAGCCGGGACACATCGGGGTCGTCGAGCGGGACGTCCGCGTCGGCGGAGCGGCCGATCCGGATCCGGCCGCCGTGCAGCAGATGGACCCCGCCCGCGTCGGGCCCCGCGACCACGTGCAGCTGCGCCGGAACGGTGTCGTCCGCCGCCTCGTCCTCGCCGGGGACCTGGAGCGAGAGCACCGCTCCGTCGACCAGCGGGGGCTCACCCAGCGCGCACCGCTGCGCGTCGAGCCGTTCACGCCCGGCGAACAGCACCACCGCACCGCTGCCGAGCGAGCCATCGGGCCCGGAGACGGCGGCGGCCAGATTGGACGCCACGGTGGCGAGCGCCGTCCCCGGCGGGGCGGTGACCAGCACGTCGCAGGCGCGCGCCGGGGTCTGGCCGCTGCGCGGCGCGAGGACGGTCAGCCGGATCTGCATCGCCGTCAGCGGTCCCTTCTGCGCGGGGCGCCGGGCAGGGGAAACGCCCTGTGATTCCCCCCACCCGACACGGGCGCGTCGTCCGGTACAGGTTTGTCACGTGCCGCAGGGCTCCCTACCCCACAGTCCGTGCTGAAGGCATCCTCGCACCTGCCACTGACAACACGCCCGGGGGTCACCGTTAAGTGATCTTGAAAGGTCAGGTGTGCGCCTATAAGTGCCTGCTTGGAACGTTCGCCGCGGTGGCGGATCCGTTCCGGGAGAGCAGCCGGAACGATTCATCGCACGTGTGTGCGGCAACCATCGCCCCGGTGTGAGCGTCTTGTTCCGCAACCGGCCGGTATCTCCTCGAGGAGGCGATCGGCCCGGCGACCAAGGGTGGCGGCGGCAACCGGGCGGACCAGCCCGACTCCGTCGGTCACCCCACTAGAGTGGGCCGGAACTCCCGGGCGGATCCGGGAGCACCGCAAGTACCACGATCAGCAGGGAGCGCATGACGTGCGGCCGGTAGGCAGCAAGTACCTGCTCGAGGAGCCGCTGGGACGCGGCGCCACGGGCACCGTCTGGCGTGCCCGCCAGCGGGAGACCGCAGGCGCCGAAGCGGCCGTCGCAGGCCAGCCCGGCGAGACCGTGGCGATCAAGGTCCTGAAGGAGGAGCTCGCCAACGACGCGGACGTCGTGATGCGGTTCCTGCGCGAGCGCTCCGTGCTGCTCCGGCTCACCCACGAGAACATCGTGCGCACCCGTGACCTGGTCGTCGAGGGAGACCTGCTCGCCCTCGTCATGGACCTGGTCGACGGCCCGGACCTGCACCGCTACATCCGCGAGAACGGCCCGCTCACCCCGGTCGCCGCCGCTCTCCTCACCGCGCAGATCGCGGACGCGCTCGCCGCCAGCCACGCCGACGGCGTCGTCCACCGCGATCTGAAGCCCGCCAACGTCCTGCTCGACGAGCGCGACGGCCAGATGCACCCGATGCTCACCGACTTCGGCATCGCGCGCCTGGCCGACTCCCCGGGGCTGACCCGGACCCATGAGTTCGTCGGCACGCCCGCCTATGTGGCGCCCGAGTCCGCCGAGGGCCGCCCACAGACCTCCGCCGTCGACATCTACGGCGCGGGCATCCTGCTGTACGAGCTGGTCACCGGCCGCCCGCCGTTCTCCGGCGGCACCGCCCTCGAAGTCCTGCACCGGCACCTCAGCGAGGAGCCCCGCCGCCCCTCCACCGTCCCGGCGCCGCTGTGGACGGTGATAGAGCGCTGCCTGAGCAAGGACCCGGACCAGCGGCCCAGCGCCGAGAACCTGGCCCGCGGACTGCGCACCGTCGCGTCCGGCATCGGGGTGCACGCCAGCTCTGCCCAGATCGCGGCGGCCGACGGCGTGGGCGCCCTGCTCGCACCCGACCCGGCGCCCGCGGCCGTTCCCCAGACCCCCGGTGCGGCCGACCCGACGCAGGTGCTGCCGAGCAACGCGGGCTCGTACGATCCGAACGCGGCGACCAGCGTCATGCAGCACGCCCCCGGTCCGGGCGGGCACGCCGACCCGACCTCGGTCATGCCGCCCGTACCGCCGAGTCCGGACGGCTCTTCGCAGCCCGAGGGGCAGCACCCCTGGCAGTCCCAGCTCCAGGCGGCCCGTGATCGCAACGAGCAGACGCAGGTCCAGCACCTCGACCCGAGCCAGGACCCGCTGCGCCGCCGCCCTCAGCGGCCCCAGCCCCAGCCCCAGCAGCGGCCGCAGCAGCCGCAGCAGCCGCAGCAGTACCGGCAGCCGCAGCAGTACCCCCAGCAGCAGCCTCAGCACCAGCCCCAACAGCAGTACCAGCGGCAGCAGTACGCGCCCCCGCAGCAGCCGCCGCCCCAGCAGCCGGCCCCGCGGCAGCCCCGCGAGCCGAGGCAGCGCAGCGCCAACCCGATGAGGATTCCCGGCCTCGGCTGCCTCAAGGGCTGTCTGTTCACGCTGGTGCTGCTGTTCGTCGCGGGCTGGCTGATCTGGGAACTGACCCCGCTGCAGGACTGGATCGGCCAGGGCAAGAGCTACTGGCAGGCGATCAGTGACGCCTTCTCCAGCGTGACCGACTGGGTCTCGAAACTGGGCGGCAGCAGCGGCCTCTGAGCGGCCGACGCATCATCAACTCTGTAGCTATATCGACTTCTGCGGGTCAATTTCTGCCGCATTTCGCCCGCAGAAGTGAAGGTTGGCGCCATCGCGGGCACTCAACCCCCCGATCGACGCGTAACTTTGTCGACCGGGGGTCATGAGCGACGGTCCATCGCCAGCCGCTGAGGGAGCAGTCTTGGCACGGAATATCGGCAGCCGGTACACCGCACACCAGATCCTGGGGCGCGGCAGCGCCGGCACGGTGTGGCTCGGCGACGGGCCCGAGGGCCCGGTGGCCATCAAGCTGCTCCGCGAGGACCTCGCGTCCGACCAGGAGCTCGTGGGCCGCTTCGTCCAGGAGCGCACCGCACTGCTCGGCCTGGACCATCCGCATGTCGTCGCCGTCCGCGACCTCGTGGTGGACGGCAACGACCTGGCTCTGGTCATGAACCTGGTACGGGGCACGGACCTGCGCACCTGCCTGGACCGCGAGCGGCGTCTCGCGCCCGAGGCCGCCGTCGCGATCATCGCGGATGTCGCCGACGGCCTGGCCGCCGCGCACGCCGCCGGGGTGGTCCACCGTGACGTCAAGCCGGAGAACATCCTGCTCGACATGGAGGGTCCGCTCGGCCCCGGCGACTCGCACCCGGCGCTGCTCACCGACTTCGGCGTGGCCAAGCTGATCGACACCCCGCGCCGCACCAAGGCCAGCAAGATCATCGGTACGCCGGACTATCTGGCCCCCGAGATAGTCGAGGGTCTCCCGCCCCGCGCCGCCGTCGACATCTACGCCCTCGCCACGGTCCTGTACGAACTCCTCGCCGGCTTCACGCCCTTCGGCGGTGGGCACCCCGGCGCGGTCCTGCGCCGCCATGTCACGGAGACGGTCGTCCCGCTCCCGGGCATCCCGGACGAGCTGTGGAAGCTCCTGATCCAGTGCCTGGCCAAGGCCCCAGCCTCCCGGCTGCGCGCCTCCGAGCTCGCGGCCCGGCTGCGCGAGCAGCTCCCGCAGCTGGCCGGCATCCCGCCGCTGGACGTGGACGAGCCGGACGCCGAACCGGAACCCCGGGCGTACGACGAGCAGCAGTACACCCCCGCACCCGAGGAGCCCCGCCGCCGCGGCGCGGTCCCCCTGGTCCCCGGCTCGTCCACCGACTCCAACCGGGACACCCACACGAGCATGCGTGTCCCGGCCCCCGACGAACTGTCCGGCGGCCCCCGGGGCACGGCCAGGGCCCCGCGTTCCCCGGGCCGGCCCCGTCCGGGCTCGGCCCGCAACAAGTCCGCGGCCGTCCGCAAGCGCCGCCTGACGCTGGGCGCCGCGGCGCTGGTTCTGGTGGTGGCGCTGGGCGTGGGCGGCTGGCTGGCGCTGGGCGGCGACGACGCGGACGCGCCTGCGCAGGACACGAAGAACTCGGCGCCGGGAACACCCTGATCCCGCGGGGCCCCGTGGGATGGTTCCTGATGGCTTCCAGGGCCGTAGGGGCCCCTGGCGCCCCAACGCCGTACGGCCCCGGGGACGCGCCGCCCACACGGTCGCGGAGTCGTGATCATGCGGCCCGAGGAATGTCCGTGCCGACAGCCGTTACGCTGGACCCGTGGCAGTCGTCGATATTTCCGAAGAGCTGAAGTCCCTCTCCTCGACCATGGGGTCGATCGAGGCCGTCCTGGACCTGGATGCGCTGAGGGCGGACATCGCCGCGCTCGAGGAGCAGGCGGCCGCGCCTTCCCTCTGGGACGACCCGGAGGCGGCGCAGAAGATCACCAGCAAGCTTTCGCACCTCCAGGCCGAGGTCCGCAAGACCGAGGCCCTCCGCGGCCGGATCGATGATCTCGAGATCCTCTTCGAGCTCGCCCAGGACGAGGGCGACGCCGATGCCCTGGCCGAGGCCGAGTCCGAGCTGGATTCGGTCAGGAAGGCGCTGGACGAGATGGAGGTCCGTACGCTCCTGTCCGGCGAGTACGACTCCCGCGAGGCCCTGGTCAACATCCGCGCCGAGGCCGGTGGCGTGGACGCCGCCGACTTCGCCGAGAAGCTCCAGCGCATGTACGTCCGCTGGGCCGAGCGGCACGGGTACAAGACCGAGGTCTACGAGACGTCGTACGCGGAAGAGGCCGGCATCAAGTCGACCACCTTCGCGGTCCAGGTGCCGTACGCCTACGGCACGCTCTCCGTCGAGCAGGGCACCCACCGGCTCGTCCGGATCTCGCCCTTCGACAACCAGGGCCGTCGCCAGACGTCCTTCGCGGGTGTCGAGGTGCTGCCCGTGGTCGAGCAGACCGACCACATCGAGATCGACGAGTCCGAACTGCGCGTCGACGTGTACCGCTCGTCGGGCCCCGGCGGTCAGGGCGTCAACACCACGGACTCCGCGGTGCGCCTGACCCACCTCCCGACCGGCATCGTCGTCTCCTGCCAGAACGAGCGCTCGCAGATCCAGAACAAGGCATCCGCGATGAACGTCCTCCAGGCGAAGCTCCTTGAGCGTCGCCGCCAGGAGGAGCAGGCGAAGATGGACGCCCTCAAGGGCGACGGCGGCAACTCCTGGGGCAACCAGATGCGGTCGTACGTCCTGCACCCGTACCAGATGGTCAAGGACCTGCGTACGGAGTTCGAGATGGGCAACCCGGAAGCGGTCTTCAACGGCGAGATCGACGGTTTCCTGGAGGCGGGCATCCGTTGGCGCAAGCAGCGGGAGAAGTAGGCGGGCCTCAGCAGCCTGTTGCTGCTTCCTGTTCTTACGGCGGTGCCGGAATCCCCACGGGGTTTCCGGCACCGCCGTTTTCGTCGGGGACGGGTGCGAGGAGGCGGAACCGGAAAGGGAGTTGGGGTTCCGAGTTGCGCAGGTACGGCGGTGAGCGCGTCACAGTCGTGATTCCGAATCAAGGTCAACTGCCGTCAAACCGGTGCAGATTACACGGAACGGCCTTGACGTAGTCCTTAACTGTGGACAGGGTGCTAGGGCAGCATGCGTATGTCCGGGACGGATGCGAACGGGGGCGGGCGGCACGGCCACGACTCGATGTGGCGCCGTTCGGAGCGAACCCCGCAGAGCAGAGGCCTGCATATGGCTGCTCCACTGACGAGAACAGCTACTGGGGGTAGCAGCAGATGACCAAGAAGACGCGAGTACGCGTCGCGCGCATAGCCGCGGGTGCGGTGATCGCCGCGGGCGCCTCGCTCACCGCTGCCGGTGCGGCGTCGGCAGCCGGTATCGGAATCGGGATTGGCGTGGATGCCAGTGACGCCTCCGCCGACGCCCAGGTCGGCATCGCCGGCGAGGCCGACGGTGGTAACGGCGGGGATCCTGGTGGCGTCGACCAGGGCGGCACCAACCAAGGTGGCGACCAGGGTGGTGCCGGTGACCAGGGTGGTGCGGGCGACCAGGGTGGTGCCGGTGACCAGGGTGGTGCGGGCGACCAGGGTGGTGCCGGTGACCAGGGTGGTGCGGGCGACCAGGGTGGTGCCGGTGACGT
>NZ_JBEOVN010000072.1:25335-31824 GCF_040295565.1 Streptomyces sp. NPDC002785
GACCAGGGTGGTGCGGGCGACCAGGGTGGTGCGGGCGACCAGGGTGGTGCGGGCGACCAGGGTGGTGCGGGCGACCAGGGTGGTGCGGGCGACCAGGGTGGTGCGGGTAACCAGGGTGGTGCGGGCAACCAGGGTGGTGCCGGTAACCAGGGTGGTGCGGGCAACCAGGGTGGTGCGGGCAACCAGGGTGGTACCGGCAACCACGGTGGTACCGGCAACCACGGTGGTGCCTCGGACGGCGGTGTGACCGGTGGCGACACCGGCTCCACCACCGGTAGCGCCTCCTCCGGCTCCGCGACTGGTGGCGACACCTGCACCGTCGACCTCGACGGTGCGAAGTGCGCGGACAACACCACTCCCGACTCGGCCGGCAACCAGCCGGTCGAGCAGAGCAAGGGCAAGGACGAGCTCGCCGAGACCGGCGCCGCCGAGACCACGTTCCTGCTGGTCGGCGCCGCGACGATGATTGCCGGAGGCATCGGCTTCCGGATCCTGCCGCGCCTGGTGAACGGCCGTACGGTCGCCTAAGGGGCGCCTGCGGTACAGCTACGCACAGAGGGGCCGGGAATGCCTGTCGGCATCCCCGGCCCCTCTGCGTACACGTACACGCTCTTGCGGGTGGACGGACGGCCTCGGCTACACGGTCTGGTGCGCCAGCAGTGCCAGCGCGCCCAGCAGCACCACCAGCAGGGCCACCAGTGTCACAGGGCTCAGTCCCGCGAACACTCCCTGCCCCTGTTCCTGCTGCAGCCGCGCGCGGCTTGCCCGGCATACGGGGCATCGGCCCTCGTTCACGGGTGCCGCGCAGTTTGCGCACACCAGTCGGTCATAGGTCATGCGCTTTCCTCCTCCCGCGCGGCGGAGCCGCATACGCCTTCACTCCGCACAACGCTCATGGAAACGCAACCGTTCCCCTACCACTGTGCCAGCTCGCGCGGATTTCGGCGCGGCCCGCCGGACATCACCCGTTCCGTAGGGTTTCGGCCCCCGCTTTCGACCGGTGCCGTTCCGCCATAAATCACCCATTGCCGGACGTGCGCCTGCACGCGTCAGTCCGGTTCGCGTATGGTCACGCACACCTACTCCCGGCCGACCGTGGTGCATCCGTGATCCGATTCGACAACGTCTCCAAGACCTACCCGAAGCAGAGCCGTCCCGCTCTACGGGATGTGTCTCTCGATATCGAGAAGGGCGAGTTCGTCTTCCTGGTGGGCTCCTCCGGCTCCGGCAAGTCCACCTTCATGAGACTCATCCTCCGCGAAGAGCGGGCCAGCCAGGGCATGGTTCACGTCCTGGGCAAGGACCTCGCGCGCTTGTCCAACTGGAAGGTGCCGCACATGCGACGCCAGTTGGGCACGGTGTTCCAGGACTTCCGCCTCCTCCCCAACAAGACCGTCGCGGAGAACGTGGCGTTCGCGCAGGAGGTCATCGGCAAGCCGCGCGGTGAGATCCGCAAGGCGGTGCCCCAGGTTCTCGACCTGGTCGGCCTCGGCGGCAAGGAGGACCGGATGCCCGGTCAACTCTCCGGTGGTGAGCAGCAGCGCGTGGCGATCGCGCGGGCGTTCGTGAACCGTCCGATGCTGCTGATCGCGGACGAGCCGACCGGCAACCTCGACCCGCAGACCTCCGTCGGCATCATGAAGCTGCTGGACCGGATCAACCGGACCGGCACCACCGTGATCATGGCGACCCACGACCAGAACATCGTCGACCAGATGCGCAAGCGCGTCATCGAGCTGGAGCAGGGCCGTCTCGTACGCGACCAGGCCCGCGGCGTCTACGGCTACCAGCACTGAGCATCGAGCACTGAAAGGACGCCATGCGCGCCCAGTTCGTCCTGTCGGAGATCGGCGTCGGCCTCCGTCGCAACCTCACGATGACCTTCGCGGTCATCGTCTCCGTCGCCCTCTCGCTAGCCCTGTTCGGCGGCGCGCTGCTCATGCGCGAGCAGGTCAGCACGATGAAGGACTACTGGTACGACAAGGTCAACGTCTCGATCTTCCTGTGCAGCAAGAGTGATGTGACCTCGACGCCCAAGTGCGCCAAGGGTGCTGTCACCGCCGAGCAGAAGAAGGAGATCGAGGGCGACCTCCAGAAGATGAAGGTCGTCGACACGGTCACGTACGAGTCGGCCGACCAGGCGTACAAGCACTACCAGCAGCAGTTCGGCGACTCGCCCATGGCGAGCAACATCACGCCGGACCAGATGCAGGAGTCGTTCCGGGTCAAGCTCCACGACCCGAAGAAGTACAAGGTCGTCGCCACCGCCTTCGCCGGCCGTGACGGGGTGCAGTCCGTCCAGGACCAGAGATCCATCCTGGACAACCTCTTCCAGCTGATGAACGGCATGAATGTGGCCGCCCTCTTCGTGATGGCGCTGATGCTGGTCATTGCGCTGATGCTGATCGTGAACACCGTCCGGGTGTCCGCGTTCAGCCGGCGGCGCGAAACCGGCATCATGCGGCTCGTCGGCGCCTCCGGCTTCTACATCCAGATGCCGTTCATCATGGAGGCCGCGTTCGCCGGTCTCATCGGTGGTGTGCTCGCCTGCGTGATGCTGCTGGCCGGCCGGTACTTCCTGATCGACGGCGGTCTGGCACTGCAGAGCAAGCTGAATCTGATCGACTTCATCGGCTGGGACGCGGTCTTCACCAAGCTGCCCCTGGTCCTGGCAATCGGTCTGCTGATGCCCGCCGTTGCGGCTCTCTTCGCGCTCCGCAAGTACCTGAAGGTGTGACAAGCGCCCCTGCGGCACACGGCCAACCGGCCGTGTGCCGCAGGGGCGTTGTCCTAGACTCGACGCCATGTCGGGCCCCACACAATGTTTCGGGCTCCGCGGTGTGCGCCGCGGAGCTGCCCTGACATTGGTCTTCGCGACCGTGCTGGCCACCGCGGCGGCCACCGGCTCGCTGCCGCACGACGATGCGAAGACCTCGGGCATAGCGACCCGTTCCGTCGCCTCCACCGCCGACGGCGACGAGGTGGCCGCTGCCGCCGCCCGGGCCGTGGCCGACGGCGAGTCCGGTGAGGAGGCGGCCGAGAAGGTCGTCAGCCGCAGCGGCGACCGCTGGGGCGCGGTGTACGACGAGCGGCAGTACGAGGAGTTCGAGCAGGCCCTCGACGGCTCGTACACCGGTGTCGGGATCGCCGCGAAGCGTTCCGCCGACGGGATGGTCGAGGTGGCCCGGGTCCAGCCCGGCGGCCCCGCCGACCGCGTCGGCATCGAGCCGGGCGATCTGCTCCGTACGATCGACGGCCACCGGATCGACAAGCGCCCCGTCGCCGAGGCCGTGGCCCTGCTGCGCGGAGACCGTACAGAGGCGGACGCGGGCACCATCGTCGTGCTGGGGGTTCAGCGAGGCGCCGCCCTTCGGACCGAGACGCTGCGCCGGGCCACGCTCGCCACCGAGGCCGTCACCGTGCGGCGCATCGCGCCGGACGGGTCCGATTCCTCCGCAGCCGTACTGATCGAGGTCGACTCGTTCACCAGGGGCTCGGGCGCCAAGGTCCGCGACGCGGTCCGGGACGCACCGGCGGGCGCCGGGGTGCTGCTCGATCTCCGCGGCAACTCCGGCGGCCTGGTCACCGAGGCCGTGACCGCCGCCTCCGCCTTCCTGGACGGCGGCCTGGTCGCCACGTACGACGTGCACGGCGAGCAACGCGCTCTCTACGCACATCCGGGCGGCGACATCGTCCGCCCCCTCGTCGTCCTCATCGACGGCGGCACGATGAGCGCCGCCGAGCTCCTCACCGGCGCGCTCCAGGACCGGGGGCGCGCCGTCACCGTCGGATCGCGCACCTTCGGCAAGGGTTCGGTCCAGATGCCCAGCAAGCTCCCGGGCGGCTCGGTGGCCGAGCTGACCGTCGGCCACTACCGCACCCCGGCGGGCCGCGGCGTCGACGGCCGCGGCATCACCCCGGACCTCGCGGTCAGCTCCGGGGCCGAGCGGCGGGCCGAGACGGTATTGAGTGGCCTCGGGGGTGGGTCGTAGTGCGAAAATGGTCGCACTATGGCTAAGGACAAGGACAAGGACACGGGGCGCAAGCTCATCGCGCAGAACAAGAAGGCGCGGCACGACTACCACATCCTCGACACCTACGAGTGCGGTGTCGCGCTCATGGGTACCGAGGTCAAGTCGCTGCGGCTGGGCCGGGCCTCCCTGGTGGACGGCTTCGTCCAGATCGACGGGGGCGAGGCCTGGCTGCACAACATCCACATCCCCGAGTACGTGCAGGGGACCTGGACCAACCACTCGGCCAAGCGCAAGCGCAAGCTGCTGCTGCACCGGGCGGAGATCGACAAGCTGGAGTCGAAGTCGGGCGAGACGGGCCACACGATCGTGCCGCTCGCGCTGTACTTCAAGGACAGCCGGGTCAAGGTCGAGATCGCGCTGGCCAAGGGCAAGAAGGAGTTCGACAAGCGGCAGACCCTGCGTGAGAAGCAGGACCTGCGGGAGACCAACCGTGCGATCTCGGCGGCGCGCCGGCGTCAGCGCAGCGCATAGCCGGGGAGCGTACGGGCGGGCCGGCAGGAATAGGCTGGCATCGTCGTGCGTTGGTCACGTACGATGGCACTGCACCTCACAGCGGGTGCGTGTTTTGAAAAAACAACATGGGGATGATCGGTTTCGACAGCGGATGTCGAAGCAGGGGAAGCGAGTCGAGGAAGCGGCAATGATCTCGTAAACCATATGTCGCAACCAATAATCGCCAATTCCAAGCGCGATTCCTCCGCCTTCGCCCTCGCTGCCTAATTAGCAGCTAAGCGAAGACTCTGCGGAGTGTCAGCCCGGGGTTGATCCCGACCCGGATCCTGACATCATCAAGGGATCTAAACTTCTGGACCCGGCCACGGGACCCAGAAGGAAATCAAACAGTGGCTGGGCCCGTCGGCAGCTTGTTCGCGTGACTGCCGGGGCCGAGAAAAGCGCAGCGAACTGCACTCGGAGAAGCCCTGGTTCTGCACCGTTGGACGCGGGTTCGATTCCCGCCATCTCCACAATTCCCATGTGAACGAGGACCCCGTTGCCCACCGGCAACGGGGTCCTCGTTTGTTTTCCGGCCCTCTGGCCTGCGATTTCGTCGTAGAGCAGGGGGCACCCCTCTATGCGGGAGCACCACGGGAGCACCACGCTTATGAGCACTGGCAGAGCGCCAGCAACGAGTTCGGTGCGGGCGCTCTGAGATGTGCCCGGTCCTCGTCCTCTCCCCCACGTGCCCATGCCTGCCACACGCCGGCCAACCGCGCGCCTGCGGCCCGTTGTCGCGGCAACAAGCGCGTGGTGCCCCACCGCCGCCGGCCCATCACGCAGTCGAACCCGGCTTCCGTGTCCTCGGCCCCGAGGGGGCCTGCGGGCCGGGTCCGGGCACGACGCTCCCCGCTCATCAGGGGGATGTCCGTGGGCGGCTGATGTAACCTCCGCACCACCGTTGTCAGCCGCGGGGCTCGCGGGGGGTTGCGAGCTGCTGCCGGTTTGCTGTGCTGAAGTGAGTTGTGGTGGGTGGGAGTGGGTCCTGTCGTTTCGTGGTGCCGGGGCCTTGCGGGGTGGCGGTCCGGGACCGTCTCAAGCACCTCACGCCCCACGACGAGAACGTGCTCCGCGCGGTCGGTGAGCATCAGGGCCGCCTCGCCTCGCGTGACCTCAAAGCTCGCTGCGCGGATGGCCTGGAGCACAGCGCGGACACCTGGGCGTCACGCAAGCGGAACCTGACCGCACTGTCGTCGTCACGGATCGCGGGTGCGATCACCAAGGCCACGCACGATCAGTGGGCACTGGCCCGCCGCTGCCAGGCCGCACACATCCAGACACTGGAAGTCGGAATCAGGACGCTGCGCCACCGCCTGTCCCTCCCGGTCGGGGAACCCGGGACGAAGCGGGCCCCGGGCGGCTACCGCTCCAAGGGCGAGTGGTTCAGTAAGTCCAGGCGTCTCGCCGCGCTGGAGGCGCGGCATGCGGCCGTTGTCGCCGACCGGCAAGCCGGACGGGTTCGTGTGGTGCGGGGCGGCAAACGTCTCCTCCATACCCGCCACCACCTCACCAAAGCTCGGCTGACCGAGGGGCGGTGGCGGGAGCGCTGGGAGGCGGAGCGCTGGTTCATCGCCGCCGATGGTGAGTCGGGGAAGCGGTTCGGGAACGAGACGATCCGCGTCACTCCGGACGGTGAGGTGTCCATCAAGCTGCCCGCCCCGCTCGCCCACCTGGCCAACACCAAACACGGCCGGTACACCCTCACCACCCGGATCGGCTTCGCGCACCGGGGCCAGGAGTGGGCCGACCGCATCACCGCGAACCGGGCCGTCGCCTACCGCATCCACCTCGACACCGACCGCGGCCGCTGGTACCTCACCGCGTCCTGGCAACGCCCCGTCGTGCAGACCATCCCGCTGGAGACCGCCCGCGCCCGGGGCATGATCGGCGTCGACACCAACGCCGACCACTTCGCCGCCTACCACCTCGACCCACACGGCAACCCCATCGGCGACCCGCA
>NZ_JBEOVN010000073.1:0-31631 GCF_040295565.1 Streptomyces sp. NPDC002785
GGTGAGGGCGCCCTCACCCCCGTGAACCCGTCGCTCAGCTCTTGCTGATCACGGCGGCCGTTCCGTAGGCACACACCTCCGTGCCCACGTCGGCTGCCTCGGTCACGTCGAAGCGCATCATCAGCACCGCGTTGGCGCCCCGGGCCTTCGCCTGCGTGACGAGGCGTTCCATCGCCTGGTTGCGGGTCTCGACGAGAGTCTTGGTCAGTCCCTTCAGCTCGCCGCCGAGCATGGACTTCAGCCCGGCACCGATCTGGCTGCCGAGGTGGCGGGAGCGGACCGTCAGCCCGAACACCTCACCGATCACCTCGGTCACCTGGTAGCCCGGTACGTCATTCGTGGTGACGACCAGGACCTCGGACTGGGCCGTCTGTCCGCCGCCGAATTCCTCTATGCCCATCGTGTGGCACCTCCTGGAGAAAGCTTTGCCCCGGATCGCCGGGATGTGCATCTTCGCATGGGCCACTGGAACCCAGGGATGCCATCCTGCGTTGATAGCTTTGGGCGGCCATGCAGCCGCTATCGATCGATCCAGGAGCCCGGACCCTTGAATACGCTTGCGCTCGGACCGAGCTGGCTGGACCCGGACTATCTCATCGGACAGTTCGGACTGCTCGGTGTGCTGGTCATTGTCTTCGCCGAATCCGGGCTGCTCATCGGCTTCTTCCTGCCCGGTGACTCGCTGCTGTTCACCACGGGTCTGCTGGTGACGACGGGCAAGCTGCACACCCCGCTCTGGCTGGTCTGCGTCCTGGTGGCGCTGGCGGCGATCATCGGCGACCAGGTGGGCTATCTCTTCGGCCGCAAGGTCGGCCCGTCGCTCTTCAAGCGCCCCGACTCCCGCCTCTTCAAGCAGGAGAATGTCGAGAAGGCGCACGACTTCTTCGAGAAGTACGGTCCGAAGTCGCTGATCCTGGCCCGCTTCGTGCCCGTCGTGCGTACGTTCACGCCGATCATCGCCGGTGTGAGCCGGATGAACTACCGCTCGTTCATCATCTTCAACGTCATCGGCGGCGTGCTCTGGGGCGTCGGTGTCACGCTGCTCGGCGCCGGCCTCGGACAGATCGAATTCGTCCGCAAGAACATCGAGGCGATACTCATCCTGATCGTGCTCATCTCGGTGGTGCCGATCGCGATCGAGTTCCTGCGGGCCCGCTCCAAGTCGAAGAAGGAAGCGGCGGCCGGTGGTGGCGAGGGCCACGGCCCGGCCATCGGCGGCAGCCCGGCCTCGGGGCAGCGCGGCCGTCACGCCAAGCGCTGACGGACGTTCCGGCTGCGTCTGCGGGCTTCAGAAGCCGCGCGTCCGTTTGGCCGCGCGGCGGTTCGCCCCGCCGACCGCCCCCGGCACCCGCATGAACAGCCGGGAGATCTCGCTTCCCAGATTCACCCCGATCGCGATGGCCAGCGCTGTCGCCACCGCGGTCGACAGCGAGGCGAGCCCGGCGTTCACATTGCCCTGTGCCACGCCCAGCAGACCGAAGTACGTGGCCGAGCCGGGCAGCAGCGGACCGATCGCAGCCGTGATGAACGGAAGCGACGAGGTGTACCGGTAGCGGGAGAACAGCTGGCCGAACAGGCCCACCAGGCCGGCCGCCGTCGCTGTCGCGAGCACCGGCGAGATGTTGCCGGTCCTGGCCATCGCTCCGTAGATCACCCAGGCCACACCGCCGTTGAGGGTCACCGCGAGCACCGTGGAACGGTCCTGCTGGAGCAGGATCGCGAAGGCGAAACAGAGCGCCATCGAAGCCAGGATCTGCACCACCGGCCGGTCGTGGGCGACGAACCTGGCCTCGGGGTTCAGCTGGGCGCCCAGCTGAAGCCCCATGTACAGCACGAGCAGCACACCGACGACTATGCCTATGAAGAGGTACATGACTTCGAGCAGGCGCGCCGCGGCGGTGATGTAGTAGCCGGTCAGCCCGTCCTGCACGCCTGCCACCAGGGCCCGCCCCGGCAGCAGCGCGAACAGCCCACCGGTGATCACCGCGGAGGGCCGTACGTCCGACCAGTGGGTGAGGGTCAGCGCGACGCCCATTGCGGCGGGCGGCATCGCCGCCACCACGAACTGGTAGAACTCCGGCAGCCCCCGCCCGGCACAGAGCCAGGCGAGCCGGTCGCCGAGCATCGCGCCGATCGCGGCCACCACGAACACCAGCGCGCCGCCGCCGACCAGCACCGATGCCGCCCCCGCGAGACCGCCGCCGGCCAGCGTCAGCACCCAGCCGGAGTACGGATGCCGGTTGCGCCGGATCTCCGCCAGGCGCCGGTAGGCCTCCTCCAGCGAGACCTCGACGTCCTCGGTGGTGATGTCGTCGATGAGCCGGAAGACGGCGGCCAGCCGGGTGTAGTCGGTGCCACGACGGCGTACGGTACGGCTCGCCGTCACCGGGTCGTCGACCAGCGACGGCTGGTGCGAGATCGACAGCAGGGTGAAGGTGACCGTGGGCTCGCAGCGGTCCAGGCCGTAGCTGCGGGTCACCGCGAACATCGCTGCCTCGACGTCCTCGGCGCCCTCACCACCGGCGAGCAGCAACTCCCCGATACGCAGCGTCAGGTCGAGTACGCGCGGAACCGCGGGCCCCGCCTCGTCGGGCTTCTGCACCGGCTCGGGCGCCGGGCGCTCGGCGACCGGCATCCGCAGCATCGTGCGCATCCTGTCCTGCCAAGGGGCCTCCTTGGTCAGCCGGATCATCGGGCTGCCGTGCGCGGGGGTGAAGGCGGGCGGCGGGTGCTGGGCGCTGTAGGTGCTCGGCAGGGCGAAGGCGGAGCCGATCGTGTCCGAGCCGGAGGCCGGACCGGAACCGGAACCGGAGCCCGAAGCGGAACCCGTACCCGGTCCTTGCGGCTCAGTCGCCAGACCGGCCGGAATGGCGAATTCCGATGTCGGGTGGTCGTCCTCGGGCGCAGACGTCTTCCGCCCCACCCCGGCCGGCGGGACGAAGGCGCTGCGCGCCTCGTCGGACTGGGGCTTCTGGTCCTCCGGACCGCCCTGTTCCGCCACCACTCGACCTCGCTCCTCATAGGCTGCGCGTCTTTGGTTGCGCTTCTGCCCAGTATGGCCACGGACAAGGGCGCGGATGCGAGGAGGGCGGCCCCACGGAACGGACCAGGCACGCGGAACGGGCAGGCCACGTGGGGCGGACGGGCGCACGAAACGGGCGGCACCCCGTCGGAATGGGTACCGCCCGTCTCTGGCGCGGAACCGTAAACGGAACCGCGCGATGTACCTCGGCCGGAATCAGGCCGCGACCCCTCGGGTCAGTGCGCGCCGCCCTGTGCCTCAAGGCGCTTGTAGGAGGCCTCGATCTCGGCCTCGGCCTCGGCGCGGCCGACCCAGTCGGCGCCCTCGACGGACTTGCCGGGCTCCAGGTCCTTGTAGACCTCGAAGAAGTGCTGGATCTCCAGGCGGTCGAACTCCGACACGTGGTGGATGTCGCGCAGGTGCTCCACCCGGGGGTCGGAGGCCGGCACGCACAGCAGCTTGTCGTCGCCGCCGGCCTCGTCCGTCATCCGGAACATGCCGATGGCGCGGCACTTGATGAGGCAGCCGGGGAAGGTCGGCTCGTCCAGGATGACCAGCGCGTCCAGCGGGTCGCCGTCTTCGCCGAGGGTGTTCTCGACGAAGCCGTAGTCCGCCGGGTAGCTGGTCGAGGTGAAGAGTCGACGGTCCAGGCGGATCCGACCGGTCTCGTGGTCCACCTCGTACTTGTTCCGCGAACCCTTCGGGATCTCGATGGTGACGTCGAACTCCACGGGTGGCTCCTCCATGATCAAGACATACGACTGGTGATTAAGTGTCCCCCACGCAGATGTGTGCTCGCGAAAGGGGCTGGTCAACGGTGGACGAGCCGGTGAAAAGACCGTCGGTCAATCCGCTCGACAAGCTGAGCAGGCCCACCCGGCCGGGCGGCGTGATCAGGTTGAAGGGACTGACCAATCGGCAGTTCACGGCTGTCTCCGCCGGCCTCGGCCTGGCGCTCGCAGCCGGCGTCGTCCTTGCCGCCGGCCCCTGGGACTCGGGTCAGCGTAAGGCCGAGCAGGACTGGGCAGCCGCCCGGATCCCTACAGGTGGCGTAGATCACGAACCCGGTGCACCGTCCGGACCGAAGCCCGCACCCAGCGCTCCGGCCGTCCTCATGCCCCTCACCTCCGTCGTCGACAACGCCGCTCCGGACGCCCGCGAGGCCCCGGACGGCGCGGCTGCCGCCCTCCGCGCCACCCTCGGCCCGCTGCTGAAGACCCCCGCCCTGGGCACCGTGCGTGCCGCCGTCGTCATCGACACCGCCACCGGTGAGCGGCTGTACGGCCAGGGCGCCGACACGCCCATGACGCCCGCCTCCACCGTCAAGATCGCCACCACGGTCGCCGCCCTGAGCGCGCTCGGCCCCGACCACCGCATCGCCACGACGGTCCGGGCGTCCCCCGACTCCCGCAGCATCGCCCTGGTCGGCGGCGGCGACCCCACCCTCGACAAGGCCGCCCTTCGCGCTCTGGCCGCCGACACCGCCCGCGCCCTGAAGGACCGGGGCGTGAAAACGGTCCGCCTCACGTACGACACCTCCCGCTACTCCGGCCCGGCACGGCACCCGATCGGCCCCAACGAGAACATTGCGCCCGTCAGCGCCCTGATGACCGATGAGGGCAGGCTCGACGGCACCGACAGCGGACCCGCCCCGCGCAGCGACGATCCGGCCGGTGACACCGCCCGGACCTTCGGCGAACTGCTCGACGACGCCGGGATCGCCACCCGGTCCGGCCCGGCGCCGGGCCGGCCGGCCGCCAAGTCCCGGCCGGTCGCCAAGCACCTCTCCGCCCCGCTCTCCGCACTGGTCGAACGGGCCCTGACCAACAGCGACAACGACCTCGCCGAGGCGCTCGTCCGGCAGACCGCCCTGGCCACGGGCGAACGGGCCGACTTCGACGGCGGCCGACGGGCCGTCACCGCACAGCTCAAGAAGCTCCACCTGCCACTGAAGGGTGCGAACATCGCCGACGGCAGTGGGCTGAACCGCAAGGACAGGATCACCGCCGGACTGCTGGCCGGCCTCCTCGCCCGTGCCGCCGACCCGGACCACCCCGAACTGCGCCCCGTACTCACCGGCCTCCCGGTGGCCGGGTTCAGCGGCACCCTCAGCGGCCGCTACACCCAGAAGTCCGTAGGCACCGGCCTGATCCGCGCCAAGACCGGCACCCTCACCGGCGTGAACAGCCTCGCCGGGACGGCCGTCGACAAGCAGGGCCGACTGCTCGCCTTCGCCTTCCTGGCATCCGGTACGACATCCCCGTCCGAGGCCCAGTCCTCCCTCGACGCCCTTGCCACCAGCCTCGCCGCCCGTACCCGATGAGCCGGTCAACACCACGCCGCGGACGCACCCGAGCACGTACGGTTGACACATGACGAGCATCGGTGGTGCCGAGATGGTCGACTGGAATCTCGCGGTCGCGACCGCGACCCGACTTGTGCGGCCGGGGCCGGAGATCAGCCGCGAGGAGGCCCGCGAGGTCGTCGCGGAGCTGCGGCGGCATGCCAAGGCCGCGGAGGAGCACGTCCGTTCCTTCACCCGGATGATCCCCGAGGGGAGCGAACCGGAGGACACCCCGGTCCTGATCGTGGACCGGGCCGGCTGGATCAAGGCCAATGTCGCGGGCTTCCGCGAACTGCTCCGCCCGCTGCTGGGCAAGATGCAGGACCGGCGCGGCAACGGCCCGGGCGGCGCCGTGCTCGGCGCGGTCGGCGGCAAGGTGACCGGCGTCGAGGTGGGGATGCTGCTGTCGTTCCTGGCCTCCCGGGTCCTCGGCCAGTACGAGACGTTCGCCCCCGCCACCCGTGAGCTCCCGGCCTCGGCCGACGGAGGCGGCAGGCTGCTGCTCGTCGCCCCGAACATCGTCCACGTCGAGCGTGAACTCGAGGCCGACCCGCACGACTTCCGGCTCTGGGTCGCGCTCCACGAGGAGACCCACCGCACCCAGTTCACCGGTGTGCCCTGGCTCCGCGACCATCTGCAGGGCGAGATCCAGTCGTTCCTCGAAGAGACCGACGTCGACCCGATGACCGTGCTGGAACGGCTCCGCGAGGCCGCCCAGTCCCTGGCCGGGGGCCGCCCCGAGGGCGAGGACGGCGAGGACGGCGGCCGCAGTCTCGTCGAACTCGTCCAGACACCCGCCCAGCGCGAGATCCTCGGCCGGCTCACCGCCGTGATGTCCCTGCTCGAAGGCCATGCCGACTACGTGATGGACGGCGTCGGCCCCGAGGTCGTCTCCTCCGTCGGCGAGATCCGGGAGAAGTTCCAGCAGCGCAGGGCGCGCGGGGCGAGCCGTCTCGACCAGGCGCTGCGCAAGCTCCTCGGACTCGACGCCAAACTGCGCCAGTACCGCGACGGCGAGCGATTCGTCCGTGCCGTGGTCGACGAGGTCGGCATGGACGGCTTCAACCGGGTCTGGACCTCGCCGAACACCCTCCCGACCAAGGCGGAGATCGCGAAACCGACGGACTGGATCGCGAGGGTGCACCGTAAGGCAGAGTCCTGATCACGACGGGCCGGACGGCGGACGACAGGACACGAACGCGCCAGTAATCACCCATCCGAGGGACCGTAGGGGCATGGGAAGGCGTGCAATGCTCGATGGACGACCTACCTCTGTCACCATCGACGCACTCTGAGTGACGGCACTCTTTCCGTCCCGGCACTCCGAGGCACCTCCCAAAACTTCACGAAGGGCACCGGACATGGGTCCCCATCCTGCGGTCGCGGCGATACGCCTGGCGGTCCGCCGCGTACTCCACGACGTACTCACAGAACACGCCCGGAGCGCCGAGCACGCCCGGCGCACCCCGCACCCCGAGCTCGCCGAAGCCGGTGCGGGCAGGCAGCGCGCCACACTCCCCGAACGCCCCGATACCCCGCTGGTGCTGGTGGCGTGCTCCGGCGGCGCCGATTCCATGGCACTCGCCTCCGCCCTCGCCTTCGAATCCCGCAAACTCGACGTCCGGGCCGGCGGCATCACCGTCGACCACGGCCTCCAGGACGGATCCGACACCCGGGCCGCCGAGGTCGTCGACCGCCTCACCACCATGCACCTCGAACCGGTCGAGTCCGTCGCCGTGCAGGTCGGCCAGGAGGGCGGACCCGAGGCAGCGGCCCGCGACGCCCGATACGCCGCCCTGGACGCAGCAGCCGAGCGGCACGGCGCCGCCGCCGTCCTGCTCGGCCACACCCGTGACGACCAGGCGGAGACGGTGCTGCTGGGCCTCGCCCGCGGCTCCGGCATCCGCTCGCTCTCCGGCATGGCCGCCGCATCCGGCCCGGCCGGCCGCTACCGCCGCCCCTTCCTCCAGCTCGACCGGCAGACCGCCCGCAAGGCCTGCCTCGTCCAGTCGCTGCCCGTCTGGGACGACCCGCACAACATCGACCCCGCCTACACCCGCTCCCGACTGCGCCACGAGGGCCTGCCCGCCCTGGAGAAGGCCCTGGGCAAAGGAGTCGTCGAGGCCCTGGCCCGTACGGCGCAGCTCTCCCGCGACGACGCCGACGCCCTGGACACCTGGGCCGCCGAGGCCGACCGCGCCGTACGGGACGACGCGGGCCGGCTGGAGTGCGCCAAGCTGTACGCGTTGCCTCCCGCCGTCCGCCGCCGGGTACTGCGCCGGGCCGCCATGCAAGCGGGCTCCCCGGCCGGTTCGCTCTTCGCCCGGCACATCGAGGAAGTCGACCGTCTGATCACCGGCTGGCGCGGCCAGCGGGCCATCAATCTGCCCGGCCGGGTCGAAGCCATGCGCCAGGGTGGCAGACTGGTGATTCGGCAGAGCTGAAGCACGAGCGGCTGACACGCAGGCGAGCGGCCACGCAGGGTCGGGGCACCACCCCGGTTCCGGCAGGCAGAGAAAGAGACGCGGGTGAACGAGAAGGACATGGGCACCGACCTCCAGTCGGTGCTTCTCACCAAGGAAGAGATCGACGCGAAGCTTGTCGAGCTGGCCGCGAAGATCGACGCGGAGTACGCGGGCAAGGACCTGCTCATCGTCGGCGTCCTCAAGGGCGCAGTGATGGTGATGGCGGACCTGGCGCGCGCGCTGTCCACCCCCGTCACCATGGACTGGATGGCCGTCTCGTCGTACGGCGCGGGCACCCAGTCCTCCGGAGTGGTCCGGATCCTCAAGGACCTGGACACCGACATCAAGGGCAAGCACGTCCTGATCGTCGAGGACATCATCGACTCGGGCCTGACGCTGTCCTGGCTGATGTCGAACCTCGGCTCGCGTGAGCCGGCGTCCCTGGAGATCTGCGCCCTGCTGCGCAAGCCGGACGCGGCCAAGGTCGCGCTCGACTGCAAGTGGGTCGGTTTCGATATTCCGAACGAGTTCGTCGTCGGATACGGGCTGGATTACGCGGAGAAGTACCGCAACCTCCCCTTCGTCGGCACGCTCGCCCCGCACGTATACGGGGGCTGACCGCCTCCCGGCGTCCGACGCCCGACCGGGGTGCCCGGCCCGACCGGGACGGACGGCGGGGAACCTTTCACCGGATTCCCGCCGTTGAGCCGTCGAAGGCGGGTTTTGGCAGACGTCCCCGGCGGTCGCAGGCGACAATGCTGGGGTACCGTCCGAAGAACAGTCTTATCTCACAGCAGCATTTACCTACGGGCAGGAGGGACGGGGCGTCATCGCCCCGTATGGATGGACGTGAAGCGATACTTCCGTGGGCCGGTCATGTGGATCGTGCTGGCCGTCCTCGCCGTGGTCGTGTTGATGCAGGTCGTCGGCTCGTCGGGCGGCTACAAATCGGTGGACACCGGCAAGGTGATCCAGGCGATCAGCAAGGACCAGGTGGCGCAGGCCAAGCTGACCACCGGTGACGAACAGATCATCAAGATTGAGTTGAACAAGGGCCAGAAACTTGCGGGCGAGTCCGGCAGCAAGTTCCAGGCGAGCTACATCGGCGACCAGGGTGTCCAGCTGGCCGGCACGCTGCAGCAGAAGTTCGAGAGCGGCAAGATCGACAAGGGCTACACCGTCTCGCCGTCGAAGCAGTCCCCGTTCATCTCGATCCTCCTCTCGCTGCTGCCCTTCGTCCTGATCGTGGTCGTCTTCCTGTTCCTGATGAATCAGATGCAGGGCGGCGGCTCCCGGGTCATGCAGTTCGGGAAGTCCAAGGCCAAGCTGATCACCAAGGACACCCCGAAGACGACGTTCGCCGATGTGGCGGGGTCGGACGAGGCCGTCGAGGAGCTCCAGGAGATCAAGGAGTTCCTCCAGGAGCCGGCGAAGTTCCAGGCCGTCGGCGCCAAGATCCCCAAGGGTGTCCTGCTGTACGGGCCTCCCGGTACGGGCAAGACGCTGCTCGCACGCGCCGTCGCGGGCGAAGCGGGCGTCCCGTTCTACTCGATCTCCGGTTCCGACTTCGTCGAGATGTTCGTCGGTGTCGGTGCCAGCCGGGTCCGTGACCTCTTCGAGCAGGCCAAGGCGAACGCCCCGGCGATCGTCTTCGTCGACGAGATCGACGCCGTCGGCCGGCACCGCGGTGCCGGAATGGGCGGCGGTCACGACGAGCGCGAGCAGACGCTGAACCAGCTGCTCGTCGAGATGGACGGCTTCGACGTGAAGGGCGGCGTCATCCTGATCGCCGCCACGAACCGGCCGGACATCCTCGACCCGGCGCTGCTGCGACCGGGCCGTTTCGACCGGCAGATCGCGGTCGACCGGCCGGACATGCAGGGCCGTCTCGAGATTCTCAAGGTGCACCAGAAGGGCAAGCCGGTCGCAAAGGACGTCGACCTCGGCGCCGTTGCCCGTCGTACGCCCGGCTTCACCGGTGCCGACCTGTCGAACGTGCTGAACGAAGCGGCGCTCCTCACGGCCCGCGGCAATCTGAAGCTGATCGACAACAAGATGCTCGACGAGGCCATCGACCGCGTCGTGGCGGGTCCGCAGAAGCGGACCCGGATCATGTCCGAGAAGGAAAAGAAGATCACCGCGTACCACGAGGGCGGACACGCCCTGGTCGCGGCGGCTTCCCCCCAGTCGGACCCGGTCCACAAGATCACGATCCTCTCCCGCGGTCGCGCCCTCGGTTACACGATGGTGCTCCCGGAGGAGGACAAGTACTCCACGACGCGCAACGAGATGCTCGACCAGCTGGCCTACATGCTGGGCGGGCGCGCGGCCGAGGAGCTGGTCTTCCACGATCCGACCACCGGCGCTGCGAACGACATCGAGAAGGCCACTGCAACGGCCCGCTCGATGGTCACGCAGTACGGCATGACGGAGCGGCTCGGCGCGATCAAGTTCGGCGGCGACAACACCGAGCCCTTCGTGGGCCGTGAGATGGGCCACCAGCGCGACTACTCGGAAGAGGTCGCGGCCCTCGTCGACGAAGAGGTCAAGAAGCTCATCGAGACCGCGCACAACGACGCGTGGGAGATCCTCGTCGAGAACCGCGACGTGCTGGACGCCCTGGTTCTCCAGCTCCTCGAGAAGGAGACGCTCGGCAAGGAGGAGATCGCCGAGATCTTCGCCCCGATCGTGAAGCGCCCGTCCCGTCCGGCATGGACCGGTTCCGCCCGACGCACCCCGTCGACGCGGCCGCCGGTGCTCTCGCCGAAGGAGCTCGCCCTCACCAACGGCGCCACCACGGCGAACGGTTCGGTCGTCCCCACGGACACCGTCCCGGCCACCGAGGTGCTCCCGGAGGACCGCCCCGAGAGCTGAGGTTTCGCGACCCCGGTGTGGCCCCTGTCACGGGAGCCGCACCGGGCCCGGAATGGATGCCGTGCCCCCGCAGGTTCTAGCCTGTGGGGGCGCGGCTTTTTCGTACGCCCGTGCGGAGGCATGTGCGGGTGACAGCTCAGAGGAACGAGGCACAGATGACCGACCCGGTGACGTTGGACGGCCAGGGTTCGATCGGTGAGTTCGACGAGAAGCGGGCCGAGGCCGCCGTACGCGAACTCCTCCTCGCCGTGGGCGAGGACCCGGATCGTGAGGGACTGCGCGAGACACCGGGGCGGGTGGCACGGGCGTACAAGGAGATATTCGCGGGCCTCTACCAGGCGCCCGAGGACGTCCTGACGACCACGTTCGACCTCGGGCACGACGAGATGGTGCTGGTCAAGGACATTGAGGTGTTCAGTACCTGTGAACACCACCTGGTGCCCTTCCGGGGTGTCGCGCATGTGGGGTACATCCCGGCCACCAGCGGCAAGATCACCGGTCTGTCGAAGCTGGCCCGCCTCGTGGATGTCTTCGCCCGGCGCCCGCAGGTCCAGGAGCGGCTCACCACGCAGATCGCCGATTCGCTCATGGAGATCCTGGAACCGCGCGGGGTCGTCGTCGTCGTCGAGTGCGAGCACATGTGCATGTCGATGCGCGGCATCCGCAAGCCGGGTGCGAAGACGCTGACCTCGGCGGTACGCGGCCAGCTCCGCGACCCCGCGACGCGCGCCGAGGCCATGAGCCTGATCATGGCGCGCTGAGCTCCGGAGCGGCTGTCAGGGGAGAGCTCGGTGACCGCTACGCGGCCGCCGAGCCCTTGTCGTTGTCCTCGTCCTCCGGGAGCTTGCAGATGCGCTCCAGCCAGAGGGCCGCGGCAACCACCGCGATGCCGGCCAGGACCGCGAAGCCCGCGTAGATTGCCTGGTCGCGGCGGGCCGGGATGTCGAGGGAGCCGAGCAGGAAGACGCCCGTGCCGCCGTACATGCCGGAGACCAGGGAGACGACCAGCGCGCTGGCCTGGCCGAAGACGACTGCACGGGCCGCCATCAGGGGCTCGACGCCCTTGGCTCCCGGCCGACGCTCACGCTGGGCGCGCAGCCGGGAACGGATGGAGAGTGCCGTCGCGAGCAGGACGGCGGCGATCACCGCGAGCACGATCGGCGCGGCGAGAGGAACGCTCGGCAGACTGCCCAGGGAGTCCCAGAGGCGGGCACCGCCCCAGGAGAGCACCCCGGCCGCGGCGAAGAGGCCGACCAGTACCCCGAGCCGTAGTTGCTTCACCGAGTGATCCGCCCTTCGCCGCCAGTGGTGCGTGTCACCAGTGGTCCGTGTCGCCAGTGATCCGTTTCCGCTGAGCCTAACGACTACTCGGGCAGCCGGAGTTCCAGATCGGCCCGGGGCAGTACGCCCTCCCGGCCGGCACCGGCCAGCAGCTCCGCGACGGGGCCGGCGCCGGGCAGCTGGGCCTCGGGGTCGACGTCGTGCCACGGGGCGAGCACGAAGGCACGCTCATGGGCCCGGGGGTGGGGGAGGGTGAGCACCGGGTCGTCGGAGACGACATCCGCGTACGCCACGATGTCGACGTCGATGGTGCGCGGGCCCCAGCGTTCCTCACGGACCCGGTCGAAGGCCTCTTCGATGGCCTGGCCGCGCTCCAGAAGGGAGGACGGAGGGAGCGTCGTCTTCACGATGATCACCGCGTTGAAGTACGAGGGCTGGGAGCCGGGAGCGACGCCCCAGGGCTCCGTCTCGTACACCGGGGAGACCGCTTTGACCCGCAGGCCGGGGGTGTCCTCCAGGGCATCTATGGCGCCCTGGAGGGTCTCCAGGCGGTTGCCGAGATTGGAGCCCAGGGAGATCACTGCGCGTTTGGGGTTGGAGAGGGTGATGTCCGCGGCGTCCACCTGCTCGACCACGGAGGCGGGAACCGGCTGTACGGTCGGGTCGCTCTGCCCCTCGGTAGAAAATGCAGTCATACTCGGCTCCGGGTGATGGTGATGGTGACATCGTCGAAGGGGACGGTGATCGGCGCATCCGGCTTGTGCACCACCACCTCCACCTCCTCGACCCCTTCGTGCTTGAGGCACGTCTGCGCGATGCGCTCCGCGAGCGTTTCGATCAGATCGACCGGTTCCCCCTGCACCACGTCGACGACTTCCTCCGCGACGATGCCGTAGTGCACGGTCTTCGTCAGGTCGTCGGCGGCTGCCGCGGGGCGGGTGTCGAGGCCGAGCACCAGGTCCACGATGAACGTCTGGCCTTCTTCCCGTTCCCGCGGGAAGACGCCATGGTGTCCACGGGCCTTGAGGCCGCGCAGCGCGACACGATCCACGCGAATCACTCCTGACTGTCGTTGGGCGTAGAGACACGAGGCCGCGTGTGGACGGCTGGGTGCTCTCTTTCGAATCTACCTGCGAGCACCGACAGCGCTCGCCCGCGGGGGCCATGGACAGGACCTTGCGGGGCAGGTAGCCGCTTCTACCCGCGGTCCCGGATTCCAACCCCCCCGTCGGACGGATACCTCGGTCAGGAGGATGTGTCCTCGTCCTCGTCCTCACCGGATTCGGTGAGGACGGGCGAGCCGTGGTGGGACCAGAGCTTCCAGCCGTCCGGCGTGCGCCGGAACACATTGGTGGCCACGACGAGTTGGCCGACCAGCGGTCCGAGTGCGTTGCCGTCCTCCGCGGGACCGCCGCTGAGGATGTTCTCCGTGCAGGTCACCAGGGCCGTGTCGCCGGTCATCGAGATCCCGACATCGGTCAGGAAGAACTGGATGTACTCGGTGTTCGCCATGATCAGGGCGTAACTGCGCAACACCTCGCCGCGGCCGGTGAGCACCGGCCAGCCGGGGTGGACACAGGAGACGGTGAGGTCCTCGCCCGGCAGCCAGAGCCCGGAGAGCTCGTCGAAGTCGCCGCGCTCCATCGCCTCGTAGAAGGCGGTGTTGGCCTGCTCGACGGCCGCGATATCGGCGGCCGCCTCCGCGTGCTCGTCGCGGGGCCCGCTCACGCGGCTCCCTCGACGGCGCGGGCGACCCGTACGGCATCGGCCGTGGCCCGTACCTCGTGGACCCGGACGGCCCAGGCCCCGGAGCGGGCGGAGAGTGCGGAGATCGCCGCGGTGGCGGCGTCGCGTTCGCGGGCGGGCGGCGGTGCGGCGCCGTCGCCGGCCAGCACATGGCCGAGGAAGCGCTTGCGGGAGGCGGCGACCAACAGCGGGCGGCCCAGGACACGCAGCTCGTCGAGGTGGGCGACCAGTGAGAGGTCGTGGCCGGCGTCCTTGGCGAAGCCGAGGCCAGGGTCGATCACGATCCGTTCCGGGGCGACACCGCCCGCGATCACGGCGTCCATCCGCTCCCGCAGCTCCGCGACGACCTCGGCGACGACGTCCTCGTACACCGCCCGGCTGTTCATGGACTCGCTGAAGCCGCGCCAGTGCATCACGACGAACGGCGCGCCGGCCGCGGCGACGACCCCGACCATGTCCGGGTCGGCGAGGCCGCCGCTCACATCGTTGACCAGGGCGGCTCCGGCCGCGACCGACTCCTCGGCGACACGGGCCCGCATGGTGTCCACGGAGACCGTGACCCCTTCGGACGCCAGGCCCTTGACCACCGGGACCACGCGCCGCAGCTCCTCCGACGCGTCCACCCGGCTGGCGCCGGGGCGGGTCGACTCACCGCCGACATCGATCAGGTCGGCGCCCTCGGCGACCAGGTCGAGGCCGTGTTTGATCGCGGCCGTGGTGTCGAACCAGCGGCCGCCGTCGGAGAAGGAGTCCGGGGTCACATTGACAACACCCATGACCGCGCAGCGGTCCCATTCCGGCAGACCTTGGACCGTGCCTCGTCCACGCAACGTACTCATGCGACCAGCGTAGGCCCCGCACAGCGTGCTGTTACGCCGCGCGGGCGTGGTGCTCCTGGCTCGGCGCCAGGGTGTGCGCGCAGGGGCGCGGCCGCCGGCCCGGGAACCGGCGGGCGAGGGGGCGGGGCAGCGCCAGGCTCACGAAGCCCTCGGCCTGCATGGCCGCGAGGGAGATGCGGGGCAGGTCACGGGCGGTTCGGTAGACGACGAAGCGGGGCTCCCAGCGGGGCCGGAACTTGGCGTTGAACTTGTACAGCGACTCGATCTGGAACCAGCGCGACAGAAAGATCAGCAGTCCGCGCCAGGTCCGCAGCACCGGTCCCGCGCCCAGCTTCTCGCCGCGGGCGAGTGCCGAGCGGAACATCGCGAAGTTCAGCGAGACGTGCTCGACGGAGAGTCGGGAGGCGGCCTGCAGGGCGGCGACGATCAGCAGCTCGTTCATGCCCGGGTCGGCGGAGCGGTCGCGGCGCATCAGATCGAGGGACATGCCGTCCCTGCCCCACGGGACGAAGTGGAGTACGGCCTTCAGGTCGCCGTACGGGGAGTCGGCGGTGTGCTCGTCGGCCTTGTGGGCGGTGGCGATGACGCAGTCCCCGTCGGCCGGGTCGCCCATCCGGCCGAGTGCCATGGAGAAGCCGCGCTCGTTGTCGGTGCCGCGCCAGTCGGCGGCGGCCCGCCGGATGCGGGCCAGCTCGGCCTCGTCGATGTCGCGGACGCGCCGGACCCGGGTCTCGTAGCCAAGACGTTCAATGCGCTTCACCATCTGGCGTACGTTGCGCATCGCGCGCCCGGCGAGCGAGAAATCCGCGACATCCACCACCGCCTCGTCGCCGAGTTCCAGTGCGTCGAGTCCGGTTTCGCGGGTCCAGACCTCGCCGCCGGTCTCGCTGCAGCCCATCACAGCGGGGGTCCAGGAGTGGGCCTTGGCCTCGTCCATGAAGCGCTCGATGGCGCCGGGCCAGGCCTCCACGTCGCCTATTGGGTCGCCGCTCGCCAGCATCACCCCGGACACGACGCGGTAGCAGACGGCGGCCTTGCCGCTGGGGGAGAAGACGACACCCTTGTCGCGGCGGAGCGCGAAATGGCCGAGCGAGTCGCGCCCGCCGTGCTTCTCCAGCAGGGCGCGCAGCCGGACCTCGTCGTCCTCGGTGAGGCGGGCGGCCGGGTGCTCGGGGCGGAAGGCGAGGTAAATGGTGGTGACGGCGGTCAGCAGGCCAAGGGCGCCGAGCGAGTACGCCACGGTCCAAGAGGTGTCTCCGGCGTACTCGACGGGGCCCTCGAAGCCGAACAGCCCGTACAGCACGTGCTGGAGCCGGTCGGCGATGCTGGGGCTCCCCACGACCCGGCCGGAGTGGACGCTGACGATGATCAGGCCCAGGCCCAGTGAAGCCGCGCCGAGGAGCACGAAATTGGCCAGGGCCCGCCAGCGGCTCCTGGGGTCGGGGAGTGCGGCGAATTCACCGCGGTGGCGGACCAGCAGCAGGCAGAGCGCCAGTGAGACGAGCATGCCGGTGACCGAGTGCCGGTAGGCGAACTGTGCCAGCGCACCGGCCGGCAGCAGTACGACGGCCGCCCGCCAGGCCCGACGCTTGCGCCGCTTGAGGCCGTGGGCGAGGAGCAGCAGCAGGACGCCTGCGCTCAGGGAGAGGGCGGCGGCGAACGGCCCGAGGGCGCCGGGGAGCACCTCGGCGAGAGTATGCATCCGGCTGTGCCGGAAGCGTGGGAAAACGCCCGCGGCGACGTCGATCAGGCCGACGACGGTGCAGGCGGTACCGACCAGCGTCGGTACGGTTTCGGGGCGCGGGCCGCGTACGAACTTGCGTACAGGACTCGGAACCGATCCCGATTTATCCCCATCTAGCGTGACAGACATCGCTTCCCGTGGTTCCGCGAGAGATTTTTGAGTCCTTCGGCTGATGCCTTCCGGACGATGTGCGATCTGTAGGACGAGGCTTCCGGGGCGAGGGTTCACCCGCCGGCCGGAAAATTCCTGACAAGAAAGCTCACCCCCCATGGGTCTTACCAGCAACACATTTCTGGCCTTGGCCATCGTGCTGGCCGTGGTGTTCTTCGCCGCCACGGTCTGGCTCTGGCCGCGGCTGGCCCGGCGCAGCGTGTCCGCGGTGTTCGGCAGGGTCGGCCTGCTGCTGGCGACTCAGGTGACGGTCTTCGTCTCCGTCGGTCTTGTGGCCAACAACTCGTTCCTCTTCTACGGCTCCTGGGCCGATCTCTTCGGCCAGAAGCAGGATCTGGGCGTGGTCACGGACCACGCGGCCGGAACCTCGGCATCCAAGAACATCGTGCGGGTCGGGATACAACGGCCCGACGTGCCGGGCGGTTCGCGGCCCACGACGGGCGGCCGGATAGACAAGGTCGTGATCGCGGGGCGGAAGTCGAAGATCGAGAGTTCGGCGTATGTGTATCTGCCGCCGGAGTACTTCCAGCCGGCGTTCGCCCGCCGGAAGTTCCCCGCGGTCGTCGTCCTCACCGGCTACCCGGGCACCTCGGAGAACCTTCTGAAAGGCCTTCAATACCCGCGTACGGCCCACGAACGGGTGAAGGCCGGCCGGGCGCAGCCGATGATCCTGGTCATGCTGCGGCCGACGGTGGCGCCGCCGCGGGACACCGAGTGCGTGGACATAAAGGGCGGACCGCAGACCGAGACGTTCTTCGCCGAGGATCTGCCGCAGGCGGTCTCGGATGCGTACCGGGTCGGTAAGCTGGCTCGCAACTGGGGCATCATGGGCAATTCGACCGGCGGCTACTGTGCGCTGAAGATCGGGCTCCACCACCCGGACCGGTTCGCCGCGAGCGCCGGGCTCTCCGCGTACTACAAGGCGGCCGAGGACCCGACGACCGGCGACCTCTTCCATGGTGACCAGGGGGCGCGCAACCGCGCCGATCTGATGTGGAGCCTGGACAATCTGCCGCAGCCCGACTCGTCCTTCCTCGTCACGACCTCCAAGCGCGGCGAGGGGAACTACCGCACGACTCGGAAGTTCATAGCCAAGGTGAATCCGCCCGCCCAGGTCTCGTCGATCGTGCTCGACAGCGGCGGGCACAACTTCAACACCTGGCGGCGGGAGATCCCTTCGGCGCTGGACTGGATGAGCAGCCGCCTCAGCGAGAACTGAGACGGGCCCGGTCCCCGGTCCCCGGCCCGCATCCCGGCTCCCGGCTCACCGTGCGGCTGTCTTGGTGACGCTCTCCACCGTCTCGACAGCCACATCGGCACGCGGGACGTCCTGGGCGTCCGCGTCGATCGAGCGGCGCAACGCCTCATGGAGCCGGGCCGGGGTGAGCACGCCGAGGAAGCGGCCGTTGCTCTCCTTGTCGATGACCGCGATCCAGCCCGCGTCGTGCTGGAGCATGGTGGCGAACGCCTGCTTGAGCGGGGCGCCGACGGGCAGCCACGCCTCCATTCTGCGGGCGTGGGCGCGCACCGTGTCCTTGGCCCCGGTGGTGGAGCCGTCGGCCGGGATCCAGCCGTGCAGATTGTCCTCGCCGTCCAGCACGACGGCCCAGCGCGCCCCTTCGGCCCGCAGCCGCTCGGTCGCCCTCGCCAGGGAGTCGTCGAGGTGGACGACCGGCGGCTGGTCGAGGTCGCCCTCCTCGATGGGGGTCACGGAAAGCCGCTTGAGGCCGCGGTCGGCGCCGACGAAGTCCGCGACATAGGGGGTGGAGGGGGTGCCGAGCACGGTCGCCGGGGAGTCGAACTGTTCGATGGAGCCCTGTCCGTAGACGGCGATGCGGTCACCGAGCCGGACCGCTTCCTCGATGTCGTGCGTGACGAACAGCACGGTTTTACGGACCTGCGCCTGGAGTTTCAGGAATTCGTTCTGCAGCCGTTCCCGTACGACCGGGTCGACCGCGCCGAAGGGTTCGTCCATCAGTAGCACCGGCGGATCCGCGGCCAGTGCCCTTGCCACGCCCACGCGTTGACGCTGACCGCCGGAGAGCTGTTCCGGATAGCGGTCGCCATAAACGGAAGGATCAAGTCCGACAAGGTCGAGGAGTTCCGCCGCGCGCTCACGGCCCTTTCCCCGTTTCCAGCCGAGGAGGTGAGGAACGGTCGCGGTGTTTTCCAGGACCGTACGGTGCGGGAAGAGCCCCACCTGCTGGATCACATAGCCGATACGGCGGCGCAACCGGACGGGGTCGATGGCGGATATGTCGTCCCCGTCGAGGAATATCCGGCCCTCGGTCGGTTCGATCAACCGGTTCACCATCTTCATGGTGGTCGTCTTGCCGCAGCCCGATGGTCCGACGAGCGTGACCAGTTCACCCTCGGCGACCTCGAAGGAAAGGTCGTCGACGGCGGTGGTGCCGTCCGCGTACCGCTTGGTGACATGCTCGAAACGGATCATGATTCCCCATTGTCGCGCGTGTTCTGTGAAGGACATGTTGCTGGAATGCGCCGGCCTCGGCGATTGTCAGTGGTCGAGGATAGGGTCACCAGAACATCGGTACGAGGCGGTAATCGGAGGGGGGGACGGATGGCTGCCGCAGAGAACTGCATGGTGACGAACGACTGGATCTGCGGGGAGTATCTCCGTTCCCGCAGCCAGGAGTTGACCGATGCGACGGTCCAGCACATCTGGATCACCGCGGTCTCGGTGCTGGTCGGACTCCTGGTGGCCTTTCCGCTGGCGCTGCTCGCCCGCCGCAGCCGCCGCTTCGCCGGACCGGTCCTCGGGCTGACGACGGTGCTCTACACCGTGCCTTCGCTCGCCATGTTCTCGCTGCTGCTGCCGCTGTTCGGACTTTCCGCGGCACTGGTCGTCACCGGCCTGGTGCTGTATTCGCTGACCATTCTCGTACGGAACATCCTGGCGGGCCTCGAAGCGGTTCCGCAGGAGGCGAAGGAAGCCGCGAAGGGACTGGGGTACGGGCCGGTCCGGCTGCTGTGGGAGGTCGAACTCCCCCTTGCCGTGCCCGCGTTGATGGCCGGGGTGCGGATCGCGACGGTCTCGACCATCGCGCTGACGACGGTCGGATCGATCATCGGCAGGGGTGGCCTCGGCAACCTCATAGGGGACGCCCTGCCCAGCTTCTTCAAGGCCCAGGTGCTCACCGCCTCGGTCCTGTGCGTACTGCTCGCGGTCGTCGCGGATCTGCTGCTGCTGGGCCTCCAGCGGCTGCTGACCCCCTGGACCCGAATACGCACCACTCACGCGGGTGCGGTCGCGGGCGCCACGGCAAAGGCGGTCTGAACCATGGGAGTTCTCGGCGAGGCCTGGACCTGGCTCACCACCGGCGCCAACTGGTCGGGGGAGAGCGGGGCGGCCCACCGGCTCGGTGAGCATCTGTACGTCAGCGGCGTCGCGCTCGCCCTGGCCTGCGCCATAGCCCTGCCGATGGCGCTGTACCTCGGGCACATCGGGAAGGGAGGCGCGCTGGCCGTCAACATCTCCAATGTGGGGCGGGCGATCCCGGTCTTCGCGGTGCTGGCCCTCTTCATGGTCTCACCGCTGCGCAACGCCGGATATGTGCCGACGATCATCGCGCTGGTGCTGTTCGCCGTGCCGCCACTGCTGACCAACGCCTACGTCGGGATGACGGAGGTCGACCGGTCGGTGGTCGAGGCGGCGCGGGGCATGGGAATGTCCGGGGGCCAGCTCTTCGTACGGGTCGAACTCCCGCTGGCCTACCCGATGATCATGGCCGGGCTGCGCTCGGCCGCGGTCCAGGTGGTCGCCACGGCGACGATCGCCGCAATGGCCGGCCAGGGCGGTCTCGGCCGGATCATCACCGCCGGGTTCAACACGTACAACACGCCACAGGTGGTCGCGGGGGCGCTGCTGGTCGCCGTGCTCGCCCTGCTGGTGGAGGCGGTGCTGGTGGGCCTGGACCGGATGCTGTCACCGCTGCGCCGCCGCAGGACGGCATGACGGTGCCGCACGACCGCACGTCGGGCCCACACCACCGCATCTGCTCGATCCCCGGACCCCATCTCAAACAGACCCTGTTGCTGTGGACGGAGAACAACTCATGAGCAAGACCTCGCGAATAGCGGGCACGGTCATCGGCATGGTCGCGCTGGCCGGCTCGCTCGCCGCCTGCGGTGGCGACAGCCTGGAGAAGGACAAGGGGGGCTCGGCATCCTCCGGCGGCTCCGGCAAGAAGGGTTCGCTCGTCGTCGGCGCGGCCTCCTTCACCGAGTCCAAGGTGCTTGCGGAGCTGTACGCACAGATCCTGGGCGACGCCGGATACAGCACCTCGGTCACCACGGTGGCCAACCGGGAACTGTACGAACCGTCCCTGGAGAAGGGCGAGATCGATGTCGTCCCCGAATACGCCGCGACGATCGCCGAATTCCTCAATGCCAAGGTGAACGGGGCGAAGGAGGCCGAGAAGAAGCCCGTCGCCTCCGGTGACGCGGCCGCCACGGTCGCGGCGCTGGAGAAGCTCGCCACCCCGCGTGGACTGAAGGTGCTTCCGGCCGGTGAGGCCGTCGACCAGAACGCCTTCGCGGTGACCAAGGAATTCGCCGCCGGGAACAAGCTCAAGACCCTTTCGGATCTCGGCAGGTCGAAGGCCGAAGTGAAGATTGCGGCGGGCGACGAGTGCGAGGTGCGGCCGTTCTGCGCACCGGGCCTGAAGAAGACGTACGGCATCAATGTCACCGGCATCGACCCCAAGGGAGTCGGTACGCCGCAGTCCAAGCAGACCGTCAAGGACGGCAAGGATCAGCTGGTCCTCACCACCACCACCGACGCGGTGCTGGACAGCTACGGCCTGGTGTTCCTGGAGGACGACAAGAAGCTCCAGAACGCGGACAACGTTCTGCCGGTCGTCAATGCCAAGGACGCGGGTTCCCCGGGCATTGCCGACGCACTCGGCAAGGTCACCAAGGCCCTCACGACCGAGGATCTGGCGGAACTGAACCGCAAGGTCGACGCCGAGCGCGCAAAGCCCGCCGATGTGGCCAGGGACTATCTGCAGTCGAAGGGCCTCATCAAGAAGTAGGACCGACCGGCAAATCGGGGGCCGCCAGGTAACCGGCCGGGAACAGATTCGCGGGCGGCCGCCCAAGCGCCCCGTACACACGGTAAATTTCAGGCCATGCCACGTGGACGTCATCGCCATTCGCCACCTCTGCACAGAATCCTTCCGCCTTCGGCCGTCGTCGGAGTCTCGATCCTCTGTGCCGCGGGCGCCTGGATGCTCGCCGAGCCCTTGGTCCTGCGCGGTCTGGTGGCCGCCTCGGCGGCCGCTGCCGTGACCGGTGCGTATCTGATGCGCAGCTGGGACCGGGAAGCGGGCCGTCGTGTCGCGGAGCTGACGCGTGCCCGCGCCGGCGACGAATCGCGGGCCGAGGAGCGCACGGCCGAGCTGGAGGCCGACCTGGAGGAGTCGCGGGAGCTGCGCGTACGGCTGGAGACGAAGCTGCGCCGCAAGCGTGTGGAGCTCGCGGGTCTGCGCGGGGAGCACGCCGCGCTGCTGCGGCGGTACGCCAACGCCGAGACCGAGCGGGCCAGCGCGCTGGAGGGCCGCAGGCAGCTCGCGCTCGAAGCCGCCGCCCCCCGGGAGCTGCCCGCCGCACGCAGCACACCGACACCGTCCGCCTATCTGCGCGCCGCCCAGGCGCTGGAGGACCTCTCGCGCAACCGGGCACTCCAGGAGTCGCGCCGTACCGCCGGGCAGGCCGGGAAGCGGGATCTCGCGGAGCGGGCCCGGGAGGCGCAGGAGCGGCAGGGGAAGCACGCGGCGTCCGCGGACGCGTCCGCGGCGCAGCACCTCGGCCCGCCGAACGCCCTTCCCGCGACCCGGCCGTCCGCCGCGCTGCCCGCGGCGCGCACCGTGCCGGCCGCCAGCGCCGTCGCTCCGTACGCGGCGCCCCGCCGTCATCCGGTGCCGCAGGGCAGCTTCGACTTCTTCGGTACGCAGAAGGCGCGCGCCGCGATCGAGTCCGTGCAGAACGAGGACCTCGCGGACGTGGTGGGCGAGGAGGCGCTGGCCGCGCACCGCACGGGCACGGCCGAGAACCGGGCCGTCGGCAAGGTCATCGACCTGACCGCGCACGACGAGACCGAGCAGCTGGACCTGGTGGAGCTGCGCAGCGCGATCTCGTAGCCGCGCAGGCGCTGTGTGGGCCGGCCCGGGTGTCGGCCTACTTGTCGATGTCGCCGACGACGAAGAAGAGCGAGCCCAGGATCGCCACCATGTCGGCGACCAGTGTGCCCGGCAGCAGCTCGGTGAGTGCCTGGATGTTGTTGTACGAGGCGGAGCGGAGCTTCAGCCGGTACGGGGTCTTCTCGCCCTTGGACACCAGGTAGTAGCCATTGATGCCGAGCGGATTCTCGGTCCAGGCGTAGGTGTGGCCCTCGGGGGCCTTCAGCACCTTGGGCAGCCGCTGGTTGATCGGGCCGGGTGCGAGGCCTGCCAACCGGTCCACGCAGGCGTCCGCCAGATCCAGGGCATTGTGAGTCTGTTCCAGCAGGCACTCGAAGCGGGCCAGGCAGTCGCCCTCGGTGCGGGTGACGACCTTGAGGGTGTCCTGGAGCTCCCCGTACGCGAGATACGGCTCGTCGCGCCGCAGATCGAAGTCGACGCCCGAGGCGCGGGCGATCGGCCCGGACACCCCGTACGCGTGGACGGTCCCGGCGGACAGCACGCCCACACCGCGGGTACGGCCCCGGAAGATCTCGTTTCCGAGCACCAGGTCGTCGTACACGTCCATCCGGGACCGGACCGAGGCGACGGTGTCCCGGACACGGCCGAGCCAGCCCGCGGGGAGGTCCTCCTTGAGGCCGCCGACCCGGTTGAACATGTAGTGCATCCGGCCGCCGGAGACCTCCTCCATCACGGCCTGGAGCTCCTCCCGCTCGCGGAACGCGTAGAACACCGGGGTGATCCCGCCGAGTTCGAGCGGGTACGAACCGAGGAACATCAGATGGTTCAGGACCCGGTTCAGCTCGGCCAGCAGGGTGCGCGTCCAGACCGCGCGCTCCGGGACCTCCATGCCGAGCATGCGCTCGACGGCCATCACGACGCCCAGCTCGTTGGAGAACGCCGACAGCCAGTCGTGGCGGTTGGCGAGCATCACGATCTGCCGGTAGTCGCGGGCCTCGAACAG
Organism: Streptomyces sp. NPDC002785; assembly: GCF_040295565.1. Classification (NCBI taxonomy): domain Bacteria; kingdom Bacillati; phylum Actinomycetota; class Actinomycetes; order Kitasatosporales; family Streptomycetaceae; genus Streptomyces; species Streptomyces sp. NPDC002785. The sequence goes on from NZ_JBEOVN010000073.1 coordinate 23,651, forward strand.
TTTCTCCGCGCCGCGGTGCATGTAGCCGATGACCGGTTCGGCGTGCTGGATGCGTTCGCCGTCGAGGACGATGCGCAGACGGAGCACGCCGTGGGTGGAGGGGTGCTGGGGGCCGATGTTGAGCACCATGTCGGTGCTCTCCGCTGCGCCGCCGATGCCGACTGTCGTCTCCGTCATACGGCCAGTATTCCCTGAGCGTCCGGGGCTCCGCCCCGGGCCTCGCGCCGCAATCGCCGGCGGGGCCGGTTCTTCAGCCCCGTCGTTGCATCAGCCAGCCGAAGTCGCCCAGGCCGCCCCGGGCCGTCAGCTCCGCTGCCTCGCCCGCCGAGGCGAGGGCCCGTACGTATCCGGCGGGGTCGGTCGAGGCCAGGGTCAGTGGTGGGCGCTCGCCGTTGATGCCGAGGTTTCGCAGCGCCTCGCGCTGCGTCAGCACCGCGGGCGGTGCGTCGGCCCCGGCGTCCACCGCCGCCGCGCACGCGTCCAGCGCCACGTGCGAGGTGAGATCGCAGCTGCCGTCCGGCACCGGCCGCACCTCGCGGCCGGACCGGAAGCCGGTCAGGGTGCCGAAGGGGGGCCTTGCCTCCCGTACGTGGGCGTAGTCCACCGCCACCGCGAGCCCCCCGGACAGCGTGGACACCGCCCGTGCCCAGGCCTCGTCGCGTGGGCGGCCGATCTCCGCGCGGCTGCCCGGCCCGGCCGACGGCCACCAGCGGCGCAGCCACTCGGCGTCGGCCCCGGTCACCGGCTCGCCCAGCCGTTCCGTACCGTCCGCCGTCCGGACGAGGACATACCGCTCGACGCCGTCCGCGTCGGTCTCGGCGACCTCGGTCGGGACGTTGTCCAGCCACTCGTTGGCGAACAACAGGCCGTGCGTCCCCGGCGGCGGTTCGGCGCACCACTCGATCCCGGGGTCCAGACCGGCCGGGCGGGCGGCGATCTCCACGGCGTACGCCCGTACGGCGAGACCGTCGGCGCCCACGGCCGGCAGCGCAGCCAGCACCCCCGTCAGCAGTTCGCCCCGCCCCGCCCCCAGGTCCACCAGGTCGACCGAGTCGGTGCCCAGCTCCCGTGCCGTTGCGACCAGCAGCCGGGCGACGGCGGAGGCGAACAGCGGGGATGCGTGGACGGAGGTACGGAAGTGGCCCGCCGGTCCCTCGGGGCTCCGGTAGAACCCCCCGTCTCCGTACAAAGCGGTCTCTGCCGCCTCCTGCCACCCACGCCACTCATCCATCACGTTTCCAAGTCTCCACCTTGGGGAGTACGGTCCCAGCAACTGGATCGGCCCTTCGGCTGACTCATGCACCCACCGCCTGTCCCTACGCTGGGTTACGTGCAGCGCCTCTACGACTTCATCCGCAGACACCCGACGGGCGTCGACTGCTTCTGGGCTGTCTTCCTCCTCGGGCTCTCCGGCGTGTCGATAGTGGCCGGCCACGCCGGCCGGACCAGCACGGAGCGCATCGCCACAGTGCCGATCGTCATCGGCCTCTGCCTTGTCGTCGCACTGCGCCGACGAGCACCCGAGAAGATGCTGCTGCTCGCCGGGGCGCTGGGCGTCGCACAACTCGTGTTCGGTGTCGCACCGAACGTCGCGAACTTCGCCATGCTGCTGATCACCTTCACCGTGGCCACCGTCGGGGAGCGCTGGGCGTCCCGGCTCGCACTGGTCTGCAGCCTGAGCGCGGCCGGTCTCTCCCAACTGCGCTGGCCGCAGAACGGACCGGAGAGCAGCTGGCCCCAGCAGGTCTTCGTCGGCATGGTGATGACCGTGCCGTTCGTGCTCGCCTGGGTGCTCGGCGACTCGATGCGGACCCGGCGCGCCTACTTCAGCCAGCTGGAGGAGCGTGCGGCCCGGCTGGAGCGGGAGCGCGAGGCGCAGTCGAAGGTCGCGGTGGCCGCCGAGCGGGCCCGTATCGCCCGCGAACTCCACGATGTCGTCGCGCACAACGTCTCGGTGATGGTGGTGCAGGCCGACGGTGCGGCGTACGTCATGGACGCGGCCCCCGACCAGGCCCGGCAGGCCCTGGAGACCATCTCCAGCACCGGCAGGCAGGCCCTCGCCGAGATGCGGCGGCTGCTCGGGGTGCTGCGGACCGGTGACACCAAGGAGAGCGGGGAGTACGTCCCGCAGCCCGACGTCGAGCAGATCGAAGACCTCGTCGAGCAGGTCAGGCAGACCGGCCTGGTGGTGGACTTCAAGGTCGAGGGCACCCCGCGCCCGCTGCCCAGCGGGGTCGAGCTGACCGCATACCGCATCGTGCAGGAGGCCCTGACCAACACCCGCAAGCACGGCGGCCCGGACGCCGGGGCCAGTGTGCGGCTGGTCTACTTCGACGACGGGCTCGGGCTGCTGGTCGAGGACGACGGGCGGGGTGCGGCGCACGAGCTGTACGAGGACGGCGGCGCCGACGGCGCGGGCCACGGAATGATCGGTATGCGCGAGCGGGTCGGCATGGTCGGCGGCACGCTGGACGCCGGGCCGCGGCCCGGCGGCGGGTTCCGGATCAGCGCACTGCTGCCGCTCAAGCCGGCCCAATAGATCTTCGGATTTTTTGCAGGACAGACAGGAGACAGGACACCTCATGGCGATCCGCGTGATGCTCGTCGACGACCAGGTGCTGCTGCGCACCGGCTTCCGGATGGTGCTCGCCGCCCAGCCGGACATGGAGGTCGTGGCCGAGGCCGGCGACGGCGCGGAGGCGATCGAGAACCTGCGCTCCACCGCCGTCGATGTGGTGCTGATGGACGTCCGGATGCCGAGGCTGGACGGCGTCGAGGCCACCCGTCGCATCTGCGCGCAGCCGGATGCGCCCAAGGTGCTCATCCTGACCACGTTCGACCTCGACGAGTACGCCTTCTCCGGGCTGAAGGCCGGGGCCAGCGGCTTCATGCTCAAGGATGTGCCGCCCGCCGAACTGCTCGCCGCCATCCGCTCCGTGCACAGCGGCGACGCCGTCGTCGCCCCGTCCACCACCCGCCGGCTCCTCGACCGCTTCTCATCGTTGCTGCCGAGCGGCAACACCGAACCGCAGCACAAGGGCATCGGCAGGCTCACCGAACGCGAACGCGAAGTGATGCTGCTGGTCGCGCAAGGCCTGTCGAACGGCGAGATCGCGGCCCGCCTGGTGCTCTCCGAGGCGACTGTGAAGACGCACGTGGGCCGCATCCTCACCAAGCTGAGCCTGCGCGACCGGGTGCAGGTCGTCGTCCTCGCGTACGAGACGGGGCTGGTCCGGGCAGGCGGCGGCGGGGTGGGCTGACCCATGTGCCGGTCGGTCTGAATCGGCGGCTGCCCAGCAGCGTGGTCTGCGACCCCGAGCACGTCGGGTTTGGGCTGCACCGGATGCTGCCGCCCGGACTGCGCGGTGACTTCCAGGACCTGACGGCCTGGCGCGACGGCGTACGCGAGGTGCTGGAACTGGCCTTGCGGCATCACCCCGGGCAGGTGGTCGTCCCGATGACGCTCGTCGACCCCGGCTACTTCGCCGAGATCATCGGGCGGCTGCGCGACGACGGGCACACGGTGCACCACTTCGCGTTGCTCGCCGAGCGGGCCACGGTGCTGCGCCGGCTGAGCGAACGCGGGCTCGTGCGCGGGCTGAAGCGGGAGAGCTTTGCCGTACGGAAACTGGATCACTGCCTGGAGCGGCTCGCGGAGCCGGAGTTCGCCGAGCACCTCCACACCGACCGGCTGACGATCCCGCAGGTCGCCGACCGGATCGCCGGATCGGCGGGGCTGACCGTGCTGCCGGACCGGGACAGCGCGCTGCGGCACCGGGTGCGGCGTACCTGGACGGGGATCAAGCACATCCGCTTCGACTGAACCGACCGCGGCTCAGCGCAGGATGCCCTCCAGGAAGTCGCTGCCGAGCCGTGCCACCACGGTCAGGTCCAGCTGGTGCAGCACGTACCGGCCGCGCCTTCGGGTGGTGACCAGGCCCGCCTTCTTCAGCACCGTGAGATGCCGGGAGACCTCGGGCGCCGTGACGCTGTGCGAATCGGCGAGTTCACCGGTCGTGTACGCCGAACGGGCGAGGTGACGGCACAGCCTCATCCGCATCGGGTGTGCCAGCGCGTCCATCCGTAGCTGGAGCAGCTCCACGGAGGCGGGGGAGGGCAGCTCGGGGTGGTGCACCGGGTAGTGGATCACGGGACGCCAGCCCGGTGCGTGCAGCAGGTTCAGGTGCGGCCAGCCGAAGGTGGACGGGATGAGGGTGAGCCCGGGGCCGGCGGCCGGGGCGGCCGCGTTGGTACGGCCCTCGAGCAGCTTGTCGGCGCTGATCCGGGTCCCGGCCTCGTCGAGCGACAGCGCCGTGGACACCGCGCCTATCGCCTCGCCGAGCCCCTTGCGACGCAGCAGATCAGTCTTGTGCCGGGCGTCGGCGACCAGCTGGACCTGCACCCGCCGCCAGGTGTCGGCGAAGAATGCCTGGTCGCAGTCCTCGAAGAGGCGTCGGATCCAGCGGCGTACGGAGGCGGGGTCGGCCAGCAGTTGCTTGGTGAACTCCACCTGCCGGGGGCCGCGCGTCGCCGCCAGGTCCAGGGCGCGGGCGCGCATTGTCGCGTTGCTGAGCGGGGAGGGCGCGCCCATCCCGTACAGCTTGGAACAGGTGAACTCCAGGGCGGCGGAGACGAACCGCTCGTCGTCCAGCCGGTCGAGGATGTCCAGGTCCTCGGCGAGGTTCGCCCCCGTCCTGCCGTTGCCGCCGCAGACCCCGGCGAACGGCAAGAAGATGTCCGAGAACGTGTTGCGCCACAGGAACTCGGCCTCGTGCAGCCGGTCGGCGAGATCGGGCTCCAGCGCGCTGGCGGTCGCCGTCGCCCAGCCGTGCAGGCCCGGGTGGTGCCCCGGCTCGGAGAGGGCGTGCAGGACCAGCCCCAGCTCGGCGAGGGGAGAGGTCTCGAAAACGATGCGCTCGGGCGCCAGCCCCGCGATGTCGATGTGCACGCTCACCCCTCCATAGTGCGGCGTGAGCGCTGAAGGCCACGCGCCGTTTGACGGTGGTCGTCAATCGACGGGCCGGACGAGCCGGGACCGGCCCACGCTGAGGCCATGGACGCCATTCAGCAGCACATGATCGACAGCCATCGCGCAGCTCAGCACGGGGAACTGCCGCCGCCACTGCCGGGCCGGCACGACTGGTCCGTGCTGCGGGCCGTCCGTGACCACTACCGCCGCAAATGGTCCGCCCGGTCCGGCGATTCCAGCCCGCCCGGCGCCTGAGGGCGGAACCGTCCGGGCGGGGCCCGGGGGCAGACGTGCCCGGCGCCCCGGCCGGCCCGGACAGTCCCCGCCAAGACGTGTCCGGCGCCCCCGGTCGGCCCGGCCGGCCCCCGCTAAGCCAGCCGCTTCACGAACTCCCCCACCGCCGCCCGTACATCTCCCGCCGTCCACTCCAGCCCTTCCCGCCCCACCGTGACCTCGGTGAGCGACACCCCAGGCGGCCCGGCAGCCGCGGGGTGCCAGGTACGGAAGAGCGCCACGCCCGTCTCCTCCGCCTGCCGCACCGACGCCTCCGTCAGGACATCCGCCTCGTACGGCAGCCACACCTGGAACTGGTGCGTGTGCGGCGGCTCCGGATGCACCCGGAACCAACCGACGCCCGCCGCCGAGAAGCCCTCGGCCAGCGCCCCGGCCACCACCTTCGCCTGTGCCACGTACGAAGGCAGCTGCGGCAGCTCCTGGTCCAGGCCGATCAGGGCGGCGAGCGCCGCCGGGAACTGCTGGAAGAGCTGCCCGCCGTACCGGTGGCGCCAGGTGCGGGCCTCCTCGATCAGCGACTCGGGACCGGCCAGCGCGGCCCCCGAGATTCCGCCGAGCGTCTTGTAGAACGACACATACACACTGTCCGCGAGCGCCGCGATCTCCGGCAGCTCCCGCCCGAAATGGGGGGCGCACTCCCACAGTCGCGCGCCATCGAAGTGCACCGCCGCATCGCGTTCCCGCGCGGCCGCCACCACGGCCTCCAGCTCCTCCCACGTCGGCAGGACGAAACCGGCATCGCGCAACGGCAGCTCCAGCATCAACGTGCCGAACGGCTCGGCGAAGTCATGGATCTCCTGTGCCGTGGGCAACCGGGGCTCGGACGTCGGATGGACGGTACGCAGCCCGCTCACGGCCCCCAGCGCGCCGCGCTCGTGCATCTCGGGGTGGGCGAGCGGATGCAACGCCACCGTGGAGTTGGAGGTCTGCCCCGCCCAGCAGCGCAGCGCGACCTGCTGCGCCATCGTCCCGGTCGGGAAGAACGCGGCGGCCTCCATGCCCAGTAGGTCCGCGATACGGTTCTCCAGCTCGGCGACGACTCCATCGCCGTATATGTCCGCAGGGCGGTCGAGATCGGTGACCGCCCCGGCCCCCGCCGCCAGCTCGGCCAGCCGTTCACCGAGCGGGAGGTGCATGGGCGGCCTGATCAGGACCCGCTCGGCCGCGCGCCAGGCGTTCATCCTGCGCAGACGCTGCGCATCCCCCTTCGACTGCTCCGGCCCCTCCACGTCGCTCCGCGCCCCGTCCTGCGGCTGCCGCTGTCGTGCCTGCTCATCCGTGTCAGCCATGTCTGTCATGGGACGATCATCACGCAGAGCGCAGCTCGGGCCCGCACGATTTCCGGGCCCACCCGGGCCCGGTGCCATGCCCCCGCCCACACTTTTCCCACAGGCTGTGGACAGCCAGGAACTCGGACGAAACGCTGGCGTAGCATGCAGAGAAATCGTCCGGTACCCCCCGCGGACTGGAACGGAAGGCCACCGCCGCGTGAATGCAACAACCCCCAAGGAGCCCCTCGACGCGAGGGACCGCCCCGCCCGCCTCACGGTCGGCGTCGTGGGCGCGGGCCGCGTCGGCCCCGCTCTCGCCGCGTCCCTGCAGCTCGCCGGACACCGGCCGGTAGCCGTGTCGGGCGTCTCCGACGCGTCCGTGCGCAGGGCTGCCGCCCTGCTCCCCGACGTACCGCTGGTGCCGCCCGCCGAGGTCCTCGCGCGCGCCGAGCTGGTGCTGCTGACCGTCCCCGACGACGCCCTGCCCGGCCTCGTCGAGGGCCTCGCCGGGACCGGCGCGGTGCGGCCGGGTCAGCTGATCGTCCACACGTCGGGGCGGTACGGAACGAAGGTGCTGGACCCGGCTCTGCGGGCCGGCGCCCTCCCGCTCGCCCTGCACCCGGCGATGACGTTCACCGGCACCTCCGTCGACGTCCAGCGGCTGGCCGGCTGCTCCTTCGGCGTGACCGCACCCGAGGAGCTGCGGCTCGCGGCCGAGGCGCTGGTCATCGAGATGGGCGGCGAGCCCGAATGGATCGCGGAGGAGTCCCGCCCGCTCTACCACGCGGCGCTCGCCCTCGGCGCGAACCACCTGGTCACCCTGGTCGCCCAGTCGATGGAGCTGTTGCGTACGGCCGGGGTCGCCGCCCCCGACCGGATGCTCGGCCCCCTCCTCGGCGCCGCGCTCGACAATGCCCTGCGCTCCGGCGACGCCGCGCTGACCGGCCCTGTGGCCCGGGGCGACGCGGGTACGGTCGCCGCGCACATCGGCGAGCTGCGCAGGCACGCTCCGCAGGCTGTGGCCGGCTATGTCGCGATGGCCCGCGCCACCGCCGACCGCGCACTCGCCCACGGCATGCTCAAGCCGGAACTGGCCGAGGACCTGCTCGGAGTCCTGGCCGACGGCGGCGGCGCCACGGGCGGCACCGGATCACAGGAGCCCCGATGACAAACAGGACCGGCAGGACCGGCACCACCCACACGCCGCATCCCGCCCCACCCGGCACCGCCCCCGCGGCCACCCTTCTGCGTACGGCCGCCGAACTCGACGCGTTCGCCCCCCTCAAAGGGCAGCGGGCCGTCGTCATGACCATGGGCGCCCTGCACGAGGGCCACGCCACCCTGATCCGTACCGCACGCGAGGCCGCGGGCCCGGACGGCCAGGTCGTCGTCACCGTCTTCGTCAACCCGCTCCAGTTCGGCGAGGCCGCCGACCTGGAGCGCTACC
>NZ_JBEOVN010000074.1:0-31513 GCF_040295565.1 Streptomyces sp. NPDC002785
CCTACCCCCCGCCGCCCCCCCCCGCTGGGCCCCCCCCGTCGGCGAGACAGGACCTGGGGTGCCCGGAATGTCCGCGCGGTGCCCAGTGGGGGGAAGGGGTCCGGCGCGGCGCTACCTGGTCGGCTTCTTGCCGGTGATGCCCAGATGTACCAACAGTGCGAGATTCGGCTTGAGTTCGGCCTGCTTCACGCCCCACGTCGTGAAGCCCTTCTGGTGCGAGGCGACGGCGGCCAGCATCGCGACAAGCGAGCCCGCCATCGCGGCGGCGCTGACGTCCTTGTCGACCTTGCCCTTGGCCTGGAGCTCCTTCACCGAATCCGTAAGGGAGTTGGTGACCGAGTTCAGGATCTTCATGCGGATCTTGTAGAACCGCTTGTCGCCCTCGGCCGCTCCGAGGTCGACCACGCGCAGGATCGCGTCGTGATGCCGCCAGAAGTCGAGGAATCCCTCGACGAGCTCTTCGGCGGTCTGCCGGCCGGCCTTGCCGATCCAGGAGCGGCCGGCGACCAGTTCGGTCAACCCGGCGCCCTCCTTGGCCATTTCTTCGGCGATTTCGAGGACGGCGCCTTCGACGTCGGGGAAGTATTGATAGAAGGTCGCGGGTGAAGTCCCTGCCTTCCGGGCAACGTCGATGACTTTGACGTCCCGGTATGGCGAGGAACTGAGCATCTCGCTGAGGCAGTCGAGCAGCTTCTGCCGCGTCGCCTGTCCGCGTCGACCGGCCACGCGGCCGTCGACGGTGCGTACTTGTCCTGTCATGCCGTCAGCTTACCGAGGGGGGATCGGAGCGCGATTCGGCCGACTGCAAATGGGGAGCACCGCAGGCGGGGTGGGGGGAGTGGCTGGATGTCGACGGCTGCGCCCCACGGGGGCGATAAGTGTTATCAACAGCCTGTGGATAACTTCCGTGGATAACTTTGCGTTACGCCGTGAGTAAGGAACTCCTCCATCGAAAATGGGTTCGATATGAACGGGTCGGGGCGCGGTGCGTGCCACCCGCGGTTACGTTTGCTGTGACGAGTGTCACTGCCACGAAACCGCGAACGGTCGGGACCGACCGCGGACAACTGCGAACAAACCGCGAACGACCGCGACCGACCGCGACGGAAGGACCCGGGCCCATGGCCGCATTCGCGCAATCCGCGCCGTGCTGGGTGGATGTGCAGCTTCCCGACCTCGAAGCGGGCAAGCGCTTCTACGGTGAGCTGTTCGGCTGGACCTTCCGGGCCGGCGACGGCCCGTACGCGGATGCCCTCAGCGACGGGAAGCTCGTCGCCGCACTCGCCGCCAAGCAGGACGGCCGGATGCCGACCGCCTGGGGCATCTATTTCGCCACCGACGACATCGTCGAGTCCGTCGCCCGCATCAGGGAGGCGGGTGGGCAGGTGATCACCGACCCCGTGCGGGCCGGCCGGGCCGGAGTGCTCGCGCAGGCGGCCGACCCCGGCGGCGCGGTCTTCGGGCTCTGGCAGGCCGGTGACCGCGAAGGCTTCCAGAAGCAGAACGAACCAGGTTCCTTCTGCTGGACCGAGGTCTACACCCGGCAGAAGGACCGCGTCGATGCCTTCTACGAGGAGGTCTTCGGCTTCCAGGGCACCGATCTGGACGCCTCCGGCGCAGGTGAATCCGGCACGGCCGAGTCCGCCGTCGACTTCCGCATGTGGTCTCCGGCGGGCACGGAACCCGGACCGGACACCGCGGTCGGCGGGCGCAGCGTCATCACCGACGCCTTCCCGGCCGAGATGCCCAGCTACTTCCTCAGCTACTTCGCCGTCGAGGACTGCAATGCCGCCGCCGGGCACGCCGTACGCCTCGGTGGCCGCATCTCCGCGCCGCCCTTCGACGTCCCGTACGGGAGGACGGCGGTCCTCGTGGACGATCAGGGCGCCGTGTTCGCCGTACTTCAGCCCACTGTGTCCGAGAAGAGGGCAGAGTGAGCTGTGACACCCAGGTCCGCCCCCGGGTTCGCAACCAGGGCCTCAGCCAGCAACAATCGGGGTGCGCACCGCCGGGTGGTGCCCAGTGGTGGTGAGACGCAGTACAGGGCGGGTTTTCGCGGGCTTCTGTTCCTGAGGCCCGTACGGGGAGGTGGCAGGGCAAGTGGTGGAGCAGCTGACGCAGCACGACCCGAGGCGGATCGGCCCGTTCGAGGTGCTGGGACGGCTCGGGGCCGGAGGCATGGGCCTGGTCTATCTCGCCCGCTCGGCTTCGGGCCGGCGGGTGGCGATCAAGACGGTGCGTACCGAGCTCGCCGAGGACCAGCTGTTCCGGGTCCGGTTCACGCGCGAGGTGGAGGCGGCCCGCGCAGTCAGCGGCTTCTACACGGCCGCGGTGGTGGACGCCGACTCGCGGGCCGCCGTGCCGTGGCTGGCCACCGCCTATGTGCCCGCCCCGTCGCTCGAAGAGATAGTGAGTGAGTGCGGGCCCATGCCGGTCCAGGCGGTGCGCTGGCTGGCCGCCGGTATCGCCGAGGCGCTCCAGTCGATCCACGGCGCCGGGCTCGTCCACCGCGACATGAAGCCGTCGAACGTGCTCGTCGTGGAGGACGGCCCGCGGGTGATCGACTTCGGGATCGCGTCCGGGGTCTCCAACACCCGGCTGACCATGACGAATGTCGCCGTCGGCACACCCGCTTACATGTCGCCCGAGCAGGCGCGGGACTCGCGCAGCGTCAAGGGCGCCAGCGATGTCTTCTCGCTCGGCTCGACACTGGTCTTCGCCGCTACCGGCCATGCGCCGTTCCACGGCGCCAACCCCGTCGAGACGGTCTTCATGCTGCTGCGTGACGGCCCGGATCTGGAGGGCCTGCCCGACGAACTGAGGCCGCTGATCGACTCCTGTATGCAGATGGACGCCGGGCTGCGGCCCACCCCCGCCGATCTGCAGGCCCAGCTCGCCCCGCACCTCTTCGCCTCCGGCGGCGACGACAGCGGTACGGCCTCGGCATGGCTGCCGGCCTCCGCCACCGCGATGATCGAGCAGCGCCGCGGCGGAGGCCGCAGGACCGCGGCTCCCGCACCCGCTCCGGCCCCCGTGCCGCCGCCGCCCCAGCGTCCGCCCGGCGCCGACCGGGAAACCGCCTGGCGCAGCGACGCCGACCAGCACTCCCCGGCCGCCGTGTCCGCGCAGCTGCCCGACGAGGGTGGTCCGGTGCGGCTGCCCGGTGCGAAGGTGCCGATCGGCCCCGGCCCGCGCGCCCAGGACGTACGGGCCGTCGCCACGGCCACCGCGGACACCGGCCCCGCGACCGGCTGGGTGCGCCCGCCCGCCGGTGTGAACGCCATGCCCCCCGCCGCCCCGCCCGCCCCTCTGCCCGCGCCCGCGCACGCCCCCGAGACCGCGCCCCCGGCCCCGGACCGCTGGCGGCCCTGGCGGTTCCGGATGTCCAACGACGTCTGGGGGACGCCCGTCGTCGCGGGGGACCTCCTCTACGTCACGTCGTTCGAGGTGCACGCCCTGGACGTCGGCAACGGGCGGCGCCAGTTCAAGACCCGGGACGTGGCGTGGGTGATGGCCGTCGAGGGCGGCCGTATCCACGCCTCCGACGGGCCGTCGCTGTACGCCCTGGACGCGGCGACCGGCGCCGAGCGGTGGCGGCTGCAGACCGATGCCTGGGTGTACTCCCTCAAGGCCGACCGCGGCACCGTCGTCACCGGCACCAGGGGCGGCGGCGTCCAGGCGTGGGAGGCGTCCACGGGCGAGAAGCTGTGGGAGAGCAGCGGCGTGCAGAGCGACTTCGAGACGGCGGAGGCCGGGCCCACGATCCACGACGGCACGGTCTACCTCTGGCAGGACGCCCGGCTGCGCGCCGTCGACGCCCGCACCGGCATCGAACGCTGGTCGTACCCCATCGGCGACGCGGCCTCCTGCGGCGGTGTGCCGGTCCGGGTGACCGCGGCGCCGGACGGCTTCGTGTACGTCGGCGCGGGGGCCCGGGTCCTGGCCGTCGACACCGTGTCCGGTCATGTCCGCTGGCACTTCGAGTCGCCCGCGGTCTTCCTCTCCCCGCCCGCGTTCGCGCCCGGCCCCGCCGTCACCGGAGGCGGCGTGTACCTCGCCGACTACCTCGGCACGGTGTACGCGATCGACGCCTCGACCGGCAAGGACCGCTGGCGCATCGCCACGGAGGCCCGCCAGTCGACCGAACCGGTCCTGGTCACGGCCGGGAACGTCCATGTCGGCAGCGGCAGCGCGCTGTACACGCTCGACGCGGTCACCGGCACCCCGAAGTGGCGGTTCGCTGCGGGCGGCGAGGTGGTGGGGGCCCCGGTGGTTGCCGACGGCCGGGTCCACTTCGGCTCCGCCGACCACGTCCTGTACACCCTGGACGCGGCGGGCGGCCAACTCCGCTGGAAGCTGGCGACGGGCGGCGAGATCACGGGTTCGCCGGTGGCGCGAGGCGGTGTCGTGTACGCGTGCAGCAAGGACCGCTGCGTGTACGCGCTGGACGCTCTGAAGGGAACGGGTACGGGCAGCCGGCCCCGGACGTAGCACCTCGCCGGGCCGGGCCGGGAGGCCGGATCAAGCCCGGCCGGCGATTCCCGCGTGGTGATTCCCGTGCGGCGATCGAGGCCGCAACCCTCGGCGCGGAGGGCCTCAGGAGTGCGGAGGGCGGCGCGGATCGGGCCCCTCGTCCGGTACGACGGGGTGCGGGGTGTCCTGGTCCTCCGGCCCGGTCACCGCCTGCGGGGCCGTGTCCTGGTCCGCCGGGCCCGGGCGGCGGGCCGCCGGAGAAGGCCCCGTGTACGGGTCCGGCTCGGGCTCCGGCAACGTACTCGTCTGCACGGACGGCCCCGGCTCCTGCGTAGGCGGCCACGTATCCGGGTTCTCCGAACCGGGCGCCGCATACGGCTGGTCACGGCCCCGGCGGGCAGGCCGGCACCCACCACCGTGCCGCCCCGACATCACCACCGCCCCCAACAGCAGCAGCACCCCGCCACCCACCGCGTTCGCCACCCCCCACCGCAGCCCGGAACCGTCGCCCGCGACCGCCGGACTGCCCAACGCCTCCCCCTGGCGCACCATCCACAGCACGGTGAACCCGAGCACCACCACACCCGCGGACGCCACCAGCAGCCGCGACCGCAGCACCACACCGACCACCGTCGGCAGGGCGGCGAAGACAAAGGCCAGGAGGATCGACCCCAGCGGTCCGGGCCGGCTGCCGGTGACACCCGTGAACAGCTCTTCGGTCCGGTAGTGACGCCCGAGACGGCCGTCGTACCAGTCACGGAAGGGGCTCAGCACGACGGCCGCCGCTCCTGCGAGAGCCAGGACCGAGCCGAGGACGTTGCGGACCATCATCGGCCTCCTGCGTGTGCGCGGACCGGCGTCACGGATCAGTACCGCTCTCGGCGTCGACGCTACGCCCGGCCCCTGCCTCCCGCACCTTGCGCTAGCGTGTCGCGCGGTCGTTCGACAACAGCAACAGCAACAGCACCAGCAACAGCACAGACACAGACACGGACAACAACACAAGGGGGGGCTGCATCGATGATGCGGCAGCACATAAAGCTTTCCGCGGTACTGGTCGTGGCGGTACTCGCACTCACCGGTTTCTCGACCTCCAGTCACGGCGGTCGAAGCGGCAAGGGCAAGGGATCGAGCAGCAGCAGTGGCGGCGGCTGCTCCAACTCCAAGAAGAGCAACGGCAGCTACCGCCACAACGACTACGACTACGACGACAACGACTCGTCGAGCAGCTCTTCCGGCAACTCCGGCTACGAGACGCCGACCCCGGACGTCAGCGCTTCGGACGCGCCCCGGGCCTACGTCTTCCGCTGCGCCCAGCCCCGCAAGGGCAAGCGCAAGGCCGTCACCACCTCCACCGTCCGGCTCACGGCGAACGCCGTCGGCTCGCACACCTACGAAGTCGATGTGGTCTTCCTCGACGCAGTGGGCAACACCGTTGACACGGGTGAGGCGAGCGTGGACGTCGAGGGCGGCGAGACCAAGACCGTCTCCGTGCGGATGGACAGCCCGTACAAGGTCTCCCGGGTGAAGAAGTGCCGGGTCGATGCCGAGCTGAGCTACTGACCTCAACGCAACCGGAACTCGTTGCCGCCCCGCCCCCGGAACAACTCGCCCTGCCGCTCCGGCGGCAGGTTCCCGAGCGCAATCAGGTGCGGGGCATGGGCCATGGCCTGCGCCCTGGCCGCCTCCTTCGCGGACCACACCGCCCGTACCGTGCCCTGCACCGCCCGGGTCGGATACGAGGCGATCACTCCCGCCGCCCGCAGCGCTGCCGCCACCGCGCCGCCGGGTGCCGTCAACTCACTGACCAGCCCGGTCTCGTACGCCCGACGGGCCGTGACCCGTTCGGCCGTACCCATCAGGGACATCCGGGCCACCTCGCCGAACGGCATCCGCTGCGCCATGGAGATCGCCTCGTACGCGCTGACCATGCCGTACGTCGTGTGCGGGTCGAAGAACGTCGCCTCCTCGGACGCGATGACGAACTCCGCCTCGCCCAGCAGATAGAACGCCCCGCCACAGGCCATCCCCTCCACGGCCGCGATCACCGGCTTCCACAGGTCGTTCCCCTTCGGCCCGATCGCGATCAGCGGATCGTCGATCGTGTACGGGGACGAGGGCTGCGGCACCTCCACGCCCCGGTCGATCCCCGTACAGAAGGCCCGGACGCCCGCACCAGTGACGACCACGGCCCTTACCCCGTCGTCGAAGCGGAACGCCCGCCAGGCGGCGGTCAGTTCGGCGGCGGTCACCAGGTCGATCGCATTGAGCTTCTCGGGCCGGTCGAGGGTGACGAGCGCGACCCCGGTCTCCTTGTCCGTCTCCGTCCGCAGTGCCATCGCCGGTCACCTCTCCAGCAGCCAACGCACCAGGGTCACTTCGGGAGTGACCGGGCAGAAGACCGCTTTCACCCGGGCCCCGATCCGCAGCCGCCCGGGATCGACGGAGTCCAGCGGGGCGTCCGGCCCGCTCACCACATTCCCGACCAGCCGAATGCCCGGGGCGTCGGCCGGCTCGACCACGACGGCGTTGTACGGGGCCTGCGCGGCGTACGCGGGCAGCAGCGGCGGATGCGGCAGCACGTACGACCAGACACGGCCGCGCCCGCTGAGGGGCCGCCACTCGCTCTCGAAGGACTGGCAGTGCGGGCAGCACGGCCGGGGCGGAAAGCGCAGCCTTCCGCACTCCGGGGCGGCGCACGCCTGGACGCGGAGTTCGCCGCGGGCCGCGTACTCCCAGAAGGGGGCGCCGTCCTCGTCCACGACGGGCAGCAGAATGGCATCCATCCCGGTCAACTCCTCAGCAGTACGGCAGATGTGGGCACGCCCTCGCCGGCCGTGACCAGACACGTCCCGGCGTCCGGGACCTGTGCGGTGGAGACGCCGCGCAACTGCTTCACGCCCTCGTTGATCAGGTTGAAGCCGTGTACATACGCCTCGCTGAGCCCGCCGCCCCCGGTGTTGATGGGCAGCCGCCCGCCGCTCTCCAGCGCCCCGCCCTCGGTGAACGCGGCGCCCTCGCCGCGCCCGCAGAAGCCGTAACCCTCCAGCGAGAGCGGAATGAGTGGGGTGAACGCGTCATAGATCTGCGCGACGTCCACGTCGTCGGGGCCGAAGTCGGCCTGCTTCCACAGCTGCCGGGCGGCCGTCCAGGCGGGGCCGGTGAGCGGGTCGTCGTTCCAGTAGTTGACCATGCCGTGGTGCTGGGCGGGCAGCCCCTGGGCGACGGAGTGGATGTAGACGGGCTTCTGCCGGCAGTCGCGGGCCCGCTCCGCCGAGACGATGACGCAGGCCAGCGCGCCGTCCGTCTCCAGGCAGTTGTCGAAGAGGCAGAGCGGCTCGCTGATCCAGCGCGAGGTCATATACATGTCGCGGGTCAGTGGCCGCTCGTACATCACCGCGTCCGGGTTCTGGTTGGCGCGGTTGCGGCAGGCGAGGGCGACGTTGAAGAGATGGTCGCGGGTCGCCCCGTACTCGTGCATGTACCGCCGCGCCAGCATCCCGATCTCGTCGGCCGGCCGCAGCAGCCCGTACGGCCGGGTCCACTGGGCGGGGGTGGGCAGTTGCACGGCCGTGTTCTTCCACGGTCGGGGTCCCGACCCCCGCTTCCGCGACCGCCAGGCGACACCGACACTCGCCTGCCCGGTCGCCACGGCCGCGGCGAGATGCGCGATCGTCGCGCAGGAGCCGCCGCCCCCGTACCCCACCTTGCTGAAGAAGGTGACATCGCCCGCCCCGATGGCCTTGGCGATCTCGACCTCGTCGGTCTCCTCCATCGTGTACGAGGCGAAGGCATCCACCTCCGAGGCGGCGATGCCCGCGTCGTCGAGCGCCGCGACGATGGCCCGGCAGGCCAAGGTCTTCTCGGATTCGGGCAGTTGCCTGGCGAACGCCGTCTGCCCTATGCCGGCTATCGCTGTCACGTCCTTGAGTGCCGCCACCGCCACCTCCGAGACCGTCATGACTGCTGACAGCGGCTGAGGCTACAGCTAATCTGACGGATAGTCAGCTACTGCGTCAGGGAGGCGAACGATGCGCGGCGACGAGGAGTGGGACAGCGTCCCGGAGCTGGTACGGGCGGCGGCGCGGCGGTACGGGGACCGGGAGGCGGTCGTCGAGGGCCGGACCCGGATCTCGTACGCCGAACTCGGCGAGCGTGTCGAACGGGCCGCCGCCGCCTGTATGGCCTCGGGCATCGAGCCGGGGGACCGGGTCGCGGTCTGGGCCCCGAACACCCTGGACTGGATCGTCTCCGCGCTCGGTGCCGTCACCGCCGGGGCGGTCCTCGTCCCCCTCAACACCCGCTTCAAGGGCACGGAGGCGGCGCACATCCTGCAGCGCAGCCGGGCGAAACTGCTCTTCATTACAGGCACCTTCCTCGGCACGTCGTACGTGGCGTCCCTGCGCCGGGCCGACGTACGGCTCCCGCACCTGGAACAGGTGGTGGTGCTGGCGGACAGCGCCCCGGACGACTACGTCACCTGGAAGGACTTCCTGGCCGCGGGGGAGGGGGTGTCCGGTGCGGCGGTACGAACCCGAGCCGACGCGATCGCCCCCTCGGCCCCCTCCGACATCATCTACACCTCGGGCACCACGGGCCGGCCCAAGGGCGCGGTCATCACCCACGCCCAGACCCTGCGCTGCTACGCGATCTGGAGCGAGCTGGCGGATCTGCGCGAGGGCGACCGCTATCTGATCGTGAACCCCTTCTTCCACACCTTCGGCTACAAGGCGGGCATCGTCGCGTGCCTGATGCGGGGCGCGACGATGGTCCCGCAGCCGGTGTTCAACGTGGACACGGTCCTGGCCAACATCGCCGCCGAACGCATCTCGGTCCTGCCGGGCCCGCCCACCCTCCACCAGTCCCTCCTGGACCACCCGGCCCGGGACGCCCACGACCTCTCCGCCCTCCGCCTGGTGGTGACGGGCGCGGCGGTGGTCCCGCTGCAACTGGTGGAACGCCTGCGCACGGAGCTCGGCACAGCGACGGTCCTCACCGCGTACGGCCTCTCCGAGGCGAGCGGCATCGTCACCATGTGCCGACGCGGCGACCCGGCGCGGACGATCGCCTCGACATCCGGCCGGGCGATCCCCGGCACGGAACTCCGCGTCCTGGCCGACCCGGGCACCCCCGGTGAGGTCCTGGTCCGCGGATTCAACGTGATGCAGGGCTATTTCGAGGACCCGGACACCACGGCCGCCGCGATCACCTCCGACGGCTGGCTCCACACGGGTGACGTGGGCGTCCTCGACGAGGACGGCAACCTCCGGATCACCGACCGGATCAAGGACATGTTCATAGTCGGCGGCTTCAACGCGTACCCCGCCGAGATCGAACAGCTCCTGGGCCTGCACCCGGACGTGGCGGACGTGGCGGTGATCGGCGTCCCGGACCCGAGACTCGGCGAGGTCGGCAAGGCGTACGCGGTCCGCCGGGCGGGCGCGACACTGACGGCGGACGACCTGATCGCCTGGGCCCGGCGCGAGATGGCGAACTACAAGGTCCCCAGAGCGGTGGAGTTCGTGGACGAGCTGCCGCGCAACGCGAGCGGCAAGGTGGTGAAGGGGGAGCTGCGGGGGCGGGAGCAGAGGGCTGGGGGCGCCTGACTGGTCAGACCTTCTCCGCCACCACCCGGTGAGGGCCTGTGGTGAGCAGCCCGTTGGCCTCCATATCGGAAGTCAGGACCGTCACCCGGCCAGGGTGCGCCAGGGCGGTCGCACGGAGCATCGCGTCGATCGCGTATGTGCGGCCGTGCAGTCCGGCGTCCCGGAGCAGGGACGCGGCTGAGTGCAGCACGATCACGTGACCGGTGAACAACATGCAGCGGCCGCGACGGCTCCCCCTCCGCGCCGCCGCGGCCGCTCCCCCGTTCCCCGTCGAATTCAGCTCTGGTCGGCCGGCTCAGCCGTGGCGTGCGTGTTGTCGGTCGTGTCTTCGGCCTTGCCCTCCGGCGCGACGGTGGCGTGGGTGTTGAGCGGCTTGATCTCGCCGTCCGTGCCCCGGACGTCGGGGACCGTCTCGCCCGCCGGGCCGCTGGTGGCGTGGGTGTTGAGCGGCTTGATGATCGGCTCGTTGCTCTTTGCGTCGGCCATGAACGTTCACTCCCGTTGGTGATTCGGCGTGCTGGGTCGGCGAGGCCCGTCCGGCTGTTCCCCCGTGGACTGCCGGACGGGCCTGTCGGGGCCGTTCACATTAGTGCCACGGCCGTCTGTCGCCCCGTCTGCCCCCCGACACAACGGATCGACTGAAAAGAGAGTGGCGCGGGACGATAAACGAACGATGAACGGCCTGGCGGCGGCCGGTCAGGCGACTGTGGCCGGATTGAGGAGCCCTCGTACATCGGCGGCCTCGGGGGAACCGTGCGCTTCGAAGATGGCCAAGGCTTCGTGCCAGCAGACCCGGGCCCGGCCGGTCTGCCCTATGCCGGACAGTGCCCTGCCGAGGACCGTGAGGACATTGCCGCGCCGCCATTCGCCCCCGATGCCGCGGAGAATGGTGAGCGCGAGCTCGGAGTTGGCCGCGGCTTGTGCCGGGCGCTGGGCGGCGATGTCGACCTCTGCGAGGCGGAACAGTGCCATGCCCTCCCAGAGTCGCTGTCGACTGTCCTTGAAGACCTGGTGCGCCTGCTTCAGGCTGTCGGCGGCGGCCTCCAGCCGGCCGCTTTGCGTGAGTGCGAGCCCCAACGCATAGCGGCCGTTCGCCCCTTTCAGCGCGTGGTCCATTTCGTCGTACATCTGCGTCCCCTGTTGCGCGAGCGATACTGCGCTGTCCGTTCGGCCCATCGCCAGGTGGACCCGCGACAGGTTGCACAGGGCGGCGGCTTCGCCGGGGCGGTCCTCGAGTTCCCGAAAATGAGCTATCGCGCGAGTCAGATGTTCTTCGCCGTCCGCGTGGCGGTTCTCGTAGAGCGCGACAATGCCGAGCAGATTCGACGCCCAGCAGGCGGCGAGCGGGTCCTGTGCGACGGCAGAGAGGTGAAGTACCCGCCGGCATTCGTGGTCGGCCAGGTCGAAACGGCCGGACACATGGTGCACATTGGCCAGAGTGATGAGGGCCCTGCCCTCCGACTTGGCGTCACCGGCCAGCTCGGCAGCCCTGAAAACAGCGGCGACGGTCGCCTCGTACTCCTTCGAATTCGCCCCCGATTCCGCCAGTTCGATGGCAGTCCAGAGCAGATCGACGGCGTGACGCAGCGTCTGTCCGCCTGCGGACTGACGGGCACAGGCCAGCAGCGTTCCCGCCTCGGCGTAGAGCCAGTCCTGAGCATCGCGCCGACTGGAGAACTCCAGGCCCGCGTAGGAGGTGGGGGTGAGGTGGTTGACCAGGGTGTCGCCCGGCTTCTCCATGGTGCTCACGCGCGCGACCGTGGCCAGATAGAAGTCCAGCAGCCGCGACAGCGCCAACTCGCGCTCCCCGGGCTGCTGTTCGTCCCGTTCGGCGCAGGAGCGCGCGTAGAGCCGCACCAGGTCGTGGTACCGGTACCGCCCCGGGGCGGCCGATTCCAGGAGGCTGGTGTCGACCAGGGCCTCCAGCAGATCCTCCGCCGCATGCACCTGCAGGTTCAGCAGGGCCGCCGCCGCGGCCAGGGAGATGTCCGGGCCGTCGGCGAGGCCGAGGAGGCGGAAGGCGTGGGCCTGGGCGGGTTCCAGCTGGCCGTAGCCGAGTTCGAAGGTGGCCTTCACCGCGAGGTCGCCCGCCTGGAGTTCGTCCAGGCGGCGGCGCTCGTCGGCGAGTTTGGCGGCCAGGACGGAGACGGTCCAGGTGCGGCGGGCGGCCAGGCGGGAGGCGGCGATACGGATGGCCAGGGGGAGGAAGCCGCAGGCGGCGACCACGTCGAGGGCGGCGTCGCGCTCGGAGTCGATGCGTTCCTCGCCCACGATGCGTGTGAAGAGCTGGAGCGCCTCCTCCGGGGACATCACGTCCAGGTCGACCAGGTGGGCGCCGGCCAGGTCGACCATCCGGACGCGGCTGGTGACCAGGGCCGCGCAGCCCGCGGTGCCGGGGAGGAGGGGGCGGATCTGGGCGGCGTCATGGGCGTTGTCGAGGAGGATCAGGATGCGGCGGCCGTCGAGCGTGGACCGGTAGAGGGCGGCGCGCTCGTCCAGGGAGTCGGGGATCGCCGAGTCCGCCGTGCCCAGGGCGCGCAGGAACGCGCCGAGCACCGTCTCCGTCTCCGCCGCCCGTGCGCCGGCGCCCTGGAGGTCGACGTACAGCTGGCCGTCCGGGAAGTGCTGGCGTGCCTGGTGGGCGACGTGCACGGCGAGGGTCGTCTTGCCGACTCCGCCGATGCCGGCCAGTGCCGAGACGGCCATGACCGTACCCTCGGCCGACGCCAGCCGGTCGCCCAGTTCGCGTACGAAGGAGGCGCGGCCGGTGAAGTCCGGGACCGTGGCCGGGAGCTGGGCGGGGCGGACGGGTGCGGGGGCCGGGGCCGGTTCGTCGGTTGGGCGGGCCAGTTCCTCGTCCGCCTGCAGGATGCGCTGCTGGAGCTGGGCGAGTTCGGGGCGCGGGTCGACGCCCAGTTCGTCGGCGAGCAGTCGGCGGGTGTCGGCGTACACCGCGAGTGCCTCGGCCTGGCGGCCGCTGCGGTACAGGGCGACCATGAGAAGTTCGCGCAGCCGCTCGCGCAGCGGGTGCGCGGCGGTGAGCGCGGTCAGTTCGGAGACCGCCTCCGCGTGGCAGCCGACCTCCAGATCCAGGTCCAGGCGGGTCTCGGTGAGCTGGAGCCGCCATTCCTCCAGCCGGGTGCGCTGATTCTCGGCGTACGGGCCGGGCACGGAGGCCAGGGCCTCGCCGTCCCACAGGTCGAGCGCCTCGGTGAGGAGGGCGCGGGCCAGGGCGCGGTCGCTGGACGCACGGGCCTTCTCCGCCTCGGCCGCCAGCTCCTGGGCCACGGTCAGGTCGAGGGCGTCGTGCGTGGTCCGGATCGCGTATCCGCCGGCGTCGCTGACCAGTGTCTGCGGGTCGAGGATCTTACGGAGCCGGGAGGCGTAGGTGCGTACGGCGGCGAGCGCCTGCGAGGGCGGGTCCTCGCCCCAGATGGCGTCGATGAGTTCGGAAGCGGTGGCCGTGCGCCCGCCGCGCAGCAGCAGCGCGGTCAGCAGGGCGCGCTGCTGCGGTGAACCGGACGGCAGCGCTTCGTCGCTGCGCCATGCCCGTACCGGGCCGAGCACGGAAAAGCGCAGAGCGGCGCCGTCGGCCGGCCGCTGCTGCGGAGCGCGCTGCTCCGGAACACGCGCGTGCGGCCCGTTGTCACGGTCCATTGCTGCCCCCTGCCCTGCTCGCCCCGCCGGTCCTGCCGATCGTGCTGGTCATGTCCGTTCCGGATCTGCCCGCCCGGCCCATGTACCGGTCCGGGCGGATGGATCCGCATTGATCGCTACCGCTGGTATCGCGCTCAACAGTCTGCCTTGTTATGGGCGGACACGTCACCAGTGGGTGACTCTCTGCACAAGCCCTCGACAATGATTGTGGAACGAGGGACGGTGCAGAAAGCTGACGGTTCGTCAGTTCAACGCTACCGTGGTAGGCATGGAGACCTTCCCGAAGATCATCTCGGTGGACGACCACACGGTGGAGCCCGCTCATGTCTGGCGGGACCGGCTCCCGTCCAAGTATCTCGACCGCGGCCCGCGAATCGTCCGCGCACCGCTCAAGGAAATGACCTTTATGGGCGGCAGGTTCGCGCCCGTGATGGGTGCGAAGGGGGACGACGGGCCGATCGGCGACTGGTGGGTGTACGAGGATCTGCACCGCCCGCTCACCCGGCTCGACACCGCGGTCGGCTACGACCGGGACGAGATCAGGCTCGAGGTCATCACGTACGAGCAGATGCGTCCCGGTTCGTTCTCGGTCCCCGACCGGCTCGCCGACATGGACGTCAACCATGTCCAGTCCGCCCTCTGCTTCCCCACCTTCCCCCGCTTCTGCGGCCAGACCTTCACCGAAGCGAAGGACCGCGAGCTGGGGCTGCTCGGGGTGCGGGCGTACAACGACTGGATGGTGGAGGAGTGGTGCGGCCCCGAGGCGCGGGGCCGGCTCATCCCGCTCACCCTGATCCCGCTCTGGGGCGCGCAGCTGGCCGCGGACGAGGTCCGGCGGAACGCGGCGCGCGGTGTGCGCGCGGTGGCGTTCTCCGAGATACCTCCGCATCTCGGGCTGCCATCCATTCATACGGACGAGTGGGATCCGTTCCTGCGGGCCTGTGACGAGACGGGGACGGTGATCGCGATGCACATCGGATCGTCCTCCAAGATGCCGTCCACCTCGGCCGACGCCCCACCCGCCGTCGGTTCCACCATCACCTTCGCCAACTGCTGCTTCTCGATGGTCGATTGGCTGATGAGTGGCAAGTTCGAACGGTTCCCGAATCTCCGGATCATGTACGCGGAGGGCCAGATCGGCTGGATTCCGTACATCCTGGAACGGGCCGACGTGGTCTGGGAGGAGAACCGGGCCTGGGGTGGGGTCGCCGACAAGGTCCACCGCCCGCCGTCGGAGTTGTTCGCCGAACACGTCTACGGCTGCTTCTTCGACGATGCCTTCGGGCTGAAGAACCTGGACTCGATCGGCGTCGGAAACGTGCTGTACGAGACGGACTACCCGCACTCCGACTCCACCTGGCCCAAGTCGCGCGAGGTCGGCGAGGCGCAGATGGGGCATCTGGACGCCGATGTCGTGGACCGCATCGTGCGCCGCAACGCGATCGACCTGCTGGGGCTGACGGACGACGGGCTGTGGGCGGGGCCCGCAGGACGGTAGGGGGTGAAAAGGAACGTGACACCCCGGGCGTGGGGTGTCACGTTCCTCTGCATCCATGGGCGTCCGGGGGAGTCAGGCCCCGGTGATCGGTTCCTGGAGTTCCGTCACCCACTTGTCCTGGTTCTCGGGGCACTCCAGGCTGATCTCGCGGGCGTATCCCGCGGACCGGTAGCCGTTGGCGTCGATCCAGCGGGCCAGGGTCTGGGCCGTCGGCAGTACGCCGTCCATCGAACCCCGGTGAACAATGGTCGCCGCCTCGAACGGGGGCAGCTCGACCACCGTGATCCCGGTGTCGCCCACCGGGCCCACCGGGGCCGAGACCGTCACCCCGGCGTGAACGACGACCGCGCCGCCGCCTTCCGGAGCGTCCTCGTAGTGTGCGATCCCGGGACCGCTCGGGCTGACGCCCACCGTGCCCAGCAGCGGGAACAGCCGGTCGTACAGCGGGCCGATCACCGGAGTGATGTCCTCCGGCGCAAAACTTGCCGCGGTGCCGCTCAGCTCGGCGACCCGTACCGGGGCAATACTCCTGACCACCACATCGTCCGCAGACATGTGTCCCTCGCTCTCGATCGACCGGAGCCTCGCCTCGACCCGTGCCAGCCGTGCGGCCGCCGCCGCCATGGCCTCCTCCAGCTCCGCCCGCCGCAGCCGCAGCATCCCGTGCAGTTCCTCCGACCCCACCTGCTCGTCGAGGATGGCCTGCACCTGCTGGAGCGTGAAGCCGAGATCCTTGAGGGCGATGATGCGGTTGAGGCGTGTGAGCTGGGCGGCCCCGTAGAACCGGTAGCCGGTGGCGGGGTCGGTGCGGTCGGGGTGCAGGAGCCCGATGGCGTCGTAGTGGCGCAGCATCCGGGCCGACACCCGTCCGTACCGGGCGAAGTCTCCGATGGTGAACATGATGTCTCCCAGTGCACGGCCTCACACGGTGTCAAGGTCAAACATCGCGGTGCCCGCCTTCCGGAAAAGGCAGGAGCCCCGTTCCCCGCCGAGGCGGAGGAGCGGGGCTCCTTGGGTACTGCTAGCCGGCCGCGATCGGCCGACCCGGGCAACTAGGCCGGGGTGACGTTCTCAGCCTGCGGACCCTTGGGTCCCTGAGTGACGTCGAAGTTCACGACCTGGTTCTCCTCGAGGGAGCGGAACCCGGCCGCGTTGATCGCGGAGTAGTGAACGAAGACATCCGGGCCGCCGCCGTCCTGGGCGATGAAGCCGAAGCCCTTTTCAGCGTTGAACCACTTGACGGTTCCGGTAGCCATAAGCCCTCCTTGGGCCAAAGGGTTGCCCTGCTCCAGAACCTGCAAAGAAGTCTGAAAACTACAAAAGCCTGCGGGTTACATGCTCCGCAGGCTCTGTACTGCAAGGGAAACCAAACTGCAACTTGCGTCGAGCCTAGCACGCAGCGTGTGCGGAAGGGTAGAGGGAAAGATCACTTCACCCGGATGTTTGATTGCCCGGCTGTTGAGCTGACGAAGTGGGGTTCCCGGAGAGTGTCATCGAGGCGCCTTCGGGGGTACGGGAGAGGACTTCCGCGTGTTCCCCGGGGGGTGGTGTCGGCGCGATCCGGGAGTGCGATCGGGTGGACGCCCCGCGCACCCGGTGCCGTCCGGGCGGCACCACGGGTCTAGCCTCGCGATGTGGACAATTCAACCGTCTCAACCGTCGCAAGCGATGACCGTCGCAGCCGGCCGCGCGTCGGCCACATCCAGTTCCTGAACTGTCTCCCTCTGTACTGGGGACTGGCAAGAACCGGGACCCTGCTCGACCTGGAGCTTTCGAAGGACACCCCGGAGAAGCTCAGTGAGCAGCTGATCAGGGGCGATCTGGACATCGGCCCCGTCACGCTGGTGGAGTTCCTCCGCAACGCCGATGACCTGGTCGCCTTCCCGGACATCGCGGTGGGCTGCGACGGGCCCGTCATGTCGTGCGTGATCGTGTCGCAGGTGCCGCTGGACCAGCTGGACCGGGCCCGGGTGGCGCTCGGTTCGACCTCGCGCACCTCCGTGCGTCTGGCCCAGCTGCTGCTCGCCGAGCGGTACGGGGTCAGCCCGGACTACTACACCTGCCCGCCGGACCTCGGCGTGATGATGCAGGAGGCGGACGCCGCCGTGCTGATCGGCGACGCCGCGCTGCGCGCCAACCTGCACGACGCGCCCCGGCTCGGTCTCCAGGTCCACGACCTGGGCCAGATGTGGAAGGACTGGACCGGGCTGCCGTTCGTCTTCGCGGTCTGGGCGGTCCGCAAGGACTATCTGGCGGCCGAGCCCCACCACGTGAGCAAGGTGCACGAGGCCTTCCTGGCCTCGCGGGACGTCTCCCTGGAGGAGGTCACCAAGGTCGCGGAGCAGGCGGCGCGCTGGGAGGCCTTCGACGCGGAGGTGCTGGAGCGTTACTTCACGACCCTGGACTTCCGCTTCGGCCCGGACCAGCTGGCGGGCGTGCAGGAGTTCGCGCGCCGGGTCGGTCCGACGACCGGCTTCCCGGCGGACGTGAAGGTCGAGCTGCTCGGCGGCTGACCGCTCCCTATCGTGGGGGAGGTCGTAAGCGGTGCGCGGGAATGGCCGGGGATATAGATGAATCCTGTACCTCTGCCTCGGATATCTCTTCCCGCCCCCGTCCTCACCCCTTCTCCTGGACCGGCTATCGATTCGGGTTAATACGCGTCGAATAGCCGATTCCTGGACGGTGGCCGGGGAGAGTCCCGGTCGCCTACCGGAATCGCTCGGATGAACGACGCATTCACGCCTTTTGTTGTATCGAAAGTCGTTGTTCGTTCCCTTGGGGATGAAATCGGCGGATGGTTTCCTCTGTGACCCGATGACCTTCGCCCCTAGGCTTCGGTCGAGGTCCGGCCGGTCCACAGGAGGGAGTCCATATGCAGCCGCTGGAAGCCGGCGAACCGCTGACCATCGGTGCCTACCGATTGCTCGGCAGGCTCGGTGCGGGCGGCATGGGCCGGGTCTATCTGGGGCGCAGCGCGGGGGGACGCACCGTCGCGGTCAAGGTCGTGCACCCCCACTTCGCTCTCGACGAGCAGTTCCGGGCCCGTTTCCGCCGGGAGGTGGACGCGGCGCGGCGGATCGGTGCGCAGTGGACGGCGCCCGTCCTGGACGCCGACCCGGACGCTCCCATCCCGTGGGTCGCCACCGGCTATGTGGCCGGACCCTCGCTGTCCACCGCGGTCGCCGAGCACGGGCCGCTGCCCGAGCACGCGGTGCGGACGCTGGGCGCCGGACTCGGGGAGGCGCTGGCCGCGGTGCACGAGCAGGGCCTCATCCACCGCGATGTGAAGCCGTCCAACGTGCTGCTCGCCCTCGACGGCCCCCGGCTGATCGACTTCGGGATCGCCCACGCCATCGGTGCTACCGCCTCGCTCACCTCCACCGGGGTCTCGGTCGGCTCGCCCGGCTACATGGCGCCGGAGCAGATCCGGGGCGTGGACATCTCGGGTGCGGCCGATGTCTTCTCGCTCGGCGCGGTGCTCGCGTACGCGGCGACCGGTACTGCCCCCTTCCTCGGCGACTCATCGGCCGTACTGCTTTACAAGGTGGTGCACGAGGAGCCCGAGCTGGGGGAGCTGGAGGGAGAGCTGCGGGACGTCGTCGCCGGGTGTCTGGAGAAGGACCCGGAGGACCGGCCGACCCCCGTGGAGCTGGCCCGGCAGCTGGCACCGGGCGGGGCGGCGGCGCTGGTGGCGGCGGGCTGGCTGCCCGGTTCTCTGGTGCGTGAGGTCAGCCGGGCGGCGGTCGCGCTGCTGGACCTGGAGCCGCAGGATGCACCGGTGCAGTCGGGGCCGGTGCCGTTCAGCAGTGCGTTGTGGGACGCGAACGGTGGTGCCGGTGCGAACGGTTGGGGTGGTGCGGGCGGTGGGTTCGGCCCGCCGGTCGAGCCGCCCCCGTCGTATGGACCGCCCCGGCCGCCCCGGCCGAACGGGCCGCCCTCATGGCCCACGACCGCCGGTATGGCCGAGTCGGCCGGGCCGACCGGATCATCCGGGATGCCGGGGCAACGTACGACCGGCCCCGGTTTCTCCGTCACCGTCGGCGCGGACTCCGGGCCGGCCCGCCCCGATGCGAACCGCGGCCGGAGGCTGAGCTGCACCGTCGCCCTCGCCGTGGCGGGTGCGCTCGCCGCTGTGACCGTGGGCAGCGCGTTCATCTTCGATCTGATGCCGGGCGGCGGCGACCGGGAAACCGCCGAGCACGGCGATGCCAACCACACCCCGCCGACCGCCGCGTCCTCCGGGCGGCCGCCACAGCCATCGGACTCGGGTATGGGTGGCTCGGAGCAGATCAGCGAACTTCCGAAGGCGTTCATCGGCACATGGAAGGGCCCGATCACCGAGAAGACCTCCGGGCAGCCGCACGGCACGCTCACCGCCGTGTTCACCGCGGGGGAGAAGGGCACGGACGTGGTCCGTATGACCACCGAGGTCAGCGCTCTTGGACTGACCGTCCGCTGCAGCAGCATCGCAAGTCTCTCGTCCGGCACCGACAAGGAACTGACGCTCCGGGAGCGTGCCGACCCGGAGCGTCCCAGCGACAAGAACCTGTGCACATCCACCACCTCCGACGTCCACTTCACGCGCGCCGCCGGCGGCACCCTCCGCTTCCGGTCCGAGGAGCGGGGCGCGGGCCTTCCGTACGGCACGCTCACCCGGTCCGGCAGCTGACGCCGACAGGGGCTGGCGTAGGCTGAACCGGTCCGTAGATCCGTTGAAAAACCGCCGAAAGGTGACAGCCCGGTGACCGAGAAGGCCGACCTTCAGCCCATCCTCGACCGAGCCGCCGAGGGCGGTCGGATCACCCCGGAGGAGGCTCTCGACCTCTACCGGTCGGCGCCGCTGCACGCGCTGGGTGCGGCGGCCGACGCCGTACGCCGACGCCGTTACGCCGGTACGGAGCACATCGCGACGTACATCATCGAGCGCAACATCAACTACACCAACGTGTGCGTCACGGCCTGCAAGTTCTGCGCCTTCTACGCCGCGCCCAAGGACACCGCCAAGGGCTGGTCCCGCGACCTCGACGACATCCTGCGCCGCTGCGCGGAGACCGTCGAACTCGGCGGTACGCAGATCATGTTCCAGGGCGGGCACCACCCGGACTACGGCGTCGAGTACTACGAGGAGCACTTCTCCGCCATCAAGAAGGCGTTCCCGCAGCTGGTCATCCACTCGCTGGGCGCCTCCGAGGTCGAGCACATGGCCCGGATCTCCAAGGTCTCCGTCGAGGAGGCCATCCAGCGCATCCACGCCGCCGGTCTCGACTCCTTCGCGGGAGCGGGCGCCGAGCTGCTGCCGGCCAGGCCGCGCAAGGCGATCGCCCCGCTCAAGGAGTCCGGCGAGCGCTGGCTGGAGATCATGGAGGCCGCGCACCGCCTCGGCGTGGAGTCCACCTCCACCATGCTGATGGGCACCGGCGAGACCAACGCCGAGCGCATCGAGCACCTGCGGATGATCCGCGACCTACAGGACCGGACCGGCGGCTTCCGTGCGTTCATCCCGTACACGTACCAGCCGGAGAACAACCACCTGAAGGGCCGGACGCAGGCGACTCTCTTCGAGTACCTGCGGATGATCGCCATCGCCCGGATCTTCCTGGACAACGTCGCGCACATCCAGGGCTCCTGGCTGACCACCGGCAAGGAGGTCGGCCAACTGTCGCTGCACTACGGCGCCGACGACCTCGGCTCGATCATGCTGGAGGAGAACGTCGTCTCCTCGGCCGGTGCCAAGCACCGCTCCAACCGGCTCGAAATCATCGACCTCATCCGCAAGGCGGGCCGCGTACCGGCACAGCGCGCCACGACGTACGAGCACCTCGTCGTGCACGACGACCCGGCGAACGACCCGGTCGACGAGCGTGTGGTCTCGCACATCTCGTCCACGGCGATCGAGGGCGGCACGGCCCACCCGGAGCTCAAGCTCCTCAACGCCAACTGAGGCTGTCTTGCTGACCGTTCATGCCGCCGATGCGGTGCAGGGTGCCCCGGACGGGGTCGACTCCGTGGCCGTGGACGGCGGCGTGGTCGTCGCCATCGGTACGTACGGGGAGCTGACCGCCGCCCGTCCGCAGGCCCGGATCCGGCGGTGGTCCGGTCTGATCGCCCCGGGGCTGCTGAACGCGGGGGCACCGGTGCTGCTGGAGGCCGCCTACCACCCGGATCCGCGGGAGGCGGACGAGCTGGGAAGCGACCCGCTCACCGGTGACGCGCTCACCGCGCTCGGCCTGGACGACGCCCGCTGGGGTGCGAGTGCCCGGCGTGGGCTGCAACGGATGCTGCGGCACGGCACGACGGCCGTCCGGGGCCCGTTCACCCGCCCCGCGGTGCGCACGGCGGTCGCCCGCTCGGGGCTGCGCGTCCACGCTCCGGGCCCGGCGCCGGAACCCGTCTCCCTCGACCCGCTGGCCTCCGTACCGGAGCCGGCCGACGCGTTCGCGGCGGCCCTGGCCGTCGGCGGGCCCGCGGATCTGGCGGTGTTCGGCGTACGGGACCTGGCGGAGCTGCGCACCGAGGGCGCCGGGAGCTGCACGGCGACGGTACTCGGCGGACGGCTGGTCTTCCGCCGCAGCTGAGACCTGCCCGGCTGAGACCTGCCTGGCAGAGGCCTGCCTGGCTGAGACCTGTCCGGCCGTGGACAGGGAGCCGTCACGGTACCGACGGGCCGCCCAGGTAGTGGCCCTTGGCGTCGTACGGCCAGGCGTTGGAGTCGCACCCCTTCAGGCCGTAGATCTGCTGCATCATCGCGGGGGCGGGGCGGCCCTTGTCCGGGCAGGTCTCGTGGCCGTGGCCCAGCCAGTGTCCGACCTCGTGGTTGATGATGAGGGCCCGGTAGCCGGCGAGCGGGCCGTGGAATTCGGGCGATCCCTGTTGCCAGCGCTTGAGGTTGACTATGACGTCGGCACCGACCCGGCAGTTGACCTCGCCGTGGGTGTCGAGGCCGCTCTTCCCGCAGATGGCGTCGGTGGTCGCGGGGGTGGCGATACGGATGACCAGTCCCGCCGGGCCGTCGGCGACCTGGCGGAAGGTGCGCTCGCCGTGGTGCGACCAGCCCCGCGGCGCGGCCAGGATGCGGGCGACCTCGGCGGCGGCCCGGTCTGGGGCGATGCCCGAGCCGTCCTCCACCTCGACCCGGTAGGCGTTGCTCCCGCCCTTGCCGCTGCCACCGTCCTTGCCGCGGCTCCTGCCGCCGTTTTCACCGCTGTCCGCGGCGCCCGCGCGGGCGACGGTGAACGTGCCGGTGCCGGTGCCGGACGAGGACGGTCCGGCCGCCTTCGTGTCACCACCGGTGCTCCACCGGAGCCCCACCACAGCCGCGACGCAGATCAGCGCGCCCGCGACGACAGCAGCGCCGAGCAGCCCCATCCGGCCGCGTCTCGACCGCCCCCGTCCGGGCGCTCTCCGTGCGGACATCTGTGCTCCCCTGGCCCTCGGTGACGTAGCCCTGTGCTCCCCTCTGTACTGACTGCCGGTTAACGCGATTGGTTCAGCCCACCCGTGTCCCACTCCTGACCGGCGCGAAGCACCATGGACCGGGCTGCTTCAATGGGTGGGTGACCCGAGCATCCCTGGACAAACAGCCGCACGAAGTCGCCTCGATGTTCGACGACGTGGCGGCGAACTACGACCTCACCAACGATGTGCTGTCGCTCGGCCAAGCCCGGCTGTGGCGCAAGGAGGTCGCGAAGGCGGTGCATGCCCGACCCGCGGAGAAGGTCCTCGACCTGGCCGCGGGCACGGCGACGTCCTCGCTGCCGTTCGCCGCGACGGGCGCGTACGTCGTGCCGTGCGACTTCTCCATCGGCATGCTCCAGGAAGGCAAGAAGCGCAACTCCTGGCTGCCGTTCACCGCGGGCGACGCCACCAGGCTGCCGTTTCGCGACGAGACCTTCGACGCGGTGACGATCTCCTTCGGGCTGCGCAACGTCCAGGACACGGATGCGGCGCTGCGCGAGCTGTACCGGGTGACGAAGCCGGGAGGCCGCGTGGTGATCTGCGAGTTCTCGCAACCGACCTGGACGCCGTTCCGCACGGTCTACACCGAGTACCTGATGCGGGCGCTGCCCCCGGTCGCGCGCGCGGTGTCGTCCAACCCCGACGCGTACGTCTATCTCGCCGAGTCCATCCGTGCCTGGCCCGACCAGGCCGGACTGGCGGCGAAGCTTCAGCAGGCCGGCTGGTCGAAGGTCGCCTGGCGCAATCTCACCGGCGGTGTGGTGGCGCTGCACCGGGGCGTACGTCCCTGAAGCACCGCTCCGGTGACTCCCGTTGACGGGAACCGGGCGATGGGGAAGATGTGTCTTTTGATACTTTACGCGTCTTCCCCTTCCCTGTTCCTGCCGCCGGAGCTCACATGCCGTCGTACTGCCCCTTCTGCGGAATTCCGGCCCCGGACGAGGCGCGCTTCTGCATGAAGTGCGGGCGCGAACGGCCGGCCGCGGAAGCGGTGCCCGCCGCCCCGCCGACGATGCCGGACGCGCCGTCCCGGCCACCTCAGCTGATGCCGCACCAGCCCGCGCCGGACCAGCACGCGCCGCTTCAGCCACCGCCGCCCGGCCATGCGCCGATGCCGGGTTCGGCCGGGCCGACGCCCTTCGGCGCGTTCCTCGGCCGGGCCTTCCGCGGCGACTGGGCGGGTTCGGCGAAGGCGGCGGCCTGGCCCACCGGGCTGATCCTCGCCCTCGCCGTGGCGCTCGCCATCCCCTCGTACGGGCAGGACGACGACGTCGTCGTCGGCTGGAGCGACCGGCTGCGGATCGCGCTGGCGATGCTGCTCCAGGCCTTCGGCGGCGGCTTCGAGGTGCGGTCCACCGGTCCGGGCGCCGGCCTGGACGGCAGCGGGTACGGCGGCAGCGGGTACGGCTCCGGCGGCGGCGCTGCGCAGGACGGCGCCACACTCTCCGTGGTCCCGCTCACGGTCACCGTGCTGTGGGTGGGTGCGCTCTACCTGGGTGCCCGAGCGGCCCGCAAGCAGGGCGGCGGCATGGAGGCGGCGGTACGGATCAGCGTGGTGTCCACCGCTGCCGTCCTGGTCATCGGGCTGTTCGCCCAGCCCGATGTCGCGGGTGTGTCGGTCTCGTCCACACCGCTGCTCGCCGCGTTCGGAGCGCTGGTGATCTCGTTGCTGGTAACCGGCGGCGTACTGCAGCGCGACGCGTCGGCCCAGTGGCTGGCCGCGCGGCCGGTCGCGCACACCGCGGTCCGGGCGGCGGGAACGGCGGTACGGGCGCTCGGCGCCGTCCTGCTGCTCTGCATCCTGATCGGGTTCCTCGCGTACGCCAATGCTGACGGTGTGGACGGCGAAGCCATGCTGATCGCGCTGCCGTTGCTGCCGAACATAGGCCTGATGGTGCTCGGGCTGAGCTGGGGCGCCCCGGTCGAGTACGACATGCGAGGGCAGGTGAGCTACCTCGGTTCCGGCCTGGAGCACGGCGGCTTCGGGCTGTCCGAACTGGGCAAGGAACTGAACGGCTGGGCGGTGGCCGGAGCGCTGGTGACCGGTGTCGTCTGCGCGCTGACGGTGGGGATCTCGGCCGCGCGGCGCTCGGCGGACCGGCGTGAACAGGCCACCGTGGGTGGGCTGTTTCTGGCGATGTTCCTGGTGCTGTGCGGGTTCAGCGGGGTCTCCATACAGCTGTCGGGCGGCGTCGCGGGTGTGGGCGGCCAGGGCATGGCGGAACTCGCACCGAGCGTGCCGGACGCGCTGCTGTTCGGGCTGTTGTGGGTGGGCGGCGCGGTGTTCGTGGCGCCGCATCTGCTGCGGCGGCTGGGGCGGCGCACGCCGATGCCGACGCAGCCCGGCGTGGCCCCGGCGGCTCCGACCGTCCCGGCGACCCCGCCTCCGCACTACCCGCACACCATGCAACTGGGCGCTGCCCCCGCACCCGCGCCCATTCCCGCCCCCATCGCAGCACCCGCGCCCCCCGCACCCCTGACCGACACCCGCAAGCGCACCGCCCTCATCTGGACCGGAACCCTCGTCGCGGCGCTCCTCGTCGGCGGCGGCGCGACCGCCGGTGTGCTGACCCTGACGAACGGCCGAAGCGGCGTCGGCCCGGCCGAGGACGACAAGCCCGCCGCGTCCCGGAACAACCAGGCCCCGGCAGCCGACCCGTCGCAGGAACAGACCCCCTCCGACAGCGCGGCCCCGTCCGACAGCCCGGCCCCGTCCGACAGCGCGTCCGCCTCGGCCTCTCCGTCCGCCCCCACCGTCCCCGAGGGCTACCGGCTCGTCTCCGACACCGCGGGCTTCTCCTTCGCCGTCCCCACGTACTGGGACCGGCAGAGCGAGAAGAACCACCAGATCATCTACGCGGGCCTCACCGGACGGGCCCAACTCAAGGTCGGCGTCATCCGCAACGCCCCGTACACCTCGTACGAGAACTTCCGGACGCTGGAGCGGACCGCCGACGCCAACCAGAAGAACTACCGGCGGCTGCAGCTGTCGGCCAACACCTTCCAGGGGCGGCAGGGTGCGATCTGGGAGTACACGTACGAGGACCGGGACAGCGGCGAGACGATCCACGCGATCGACCAGAGCCACATCGCGGACGACGGTACGGAGTACGCCGTCTACACCACCGAGCGCGATGCCTACTGGCCGGGCGCCCGGCAGATCTTCGACACCGCCGTGTCCACCTGGATGCTCAACGACATCGACTGACGCCGGTCGTCACGGGGTCAGCCGCAACCGGAAGCACTGCACTTCCTGCCCCGCCCGCTCCGTCGTGAAGCTCTCCGCCCGCTCCATCCCCAGCCGCCTGGCCAGGGCGATCGACCGCTCATTGCGCGCGTCGATCGTCGCCACCACCCGCTCCACCCCGACCGCGCGCAGCCGTTCCAGAGTGAGGCGCGCGGCGGCGGTGGCGTAACCCCGGCCCCAGGCCGACCGGGCCAGCCGCCAGCCGATCTCGATCTCGCCCACCGGGCCGTACGCGGTCTGCGGCCAGGGCTGGGCGCCGGTGAAACCGGCGACCTCGCCGTCCTCGCCGAGCACGGTCCACAGGCAGTACCCCAGTTCCGCGTCGTGCCTGCGCTGGCGGGCGGTCCACTCCTCGTACATCGAGAGCTCCGCCGCCGTACCGCCGAAGAATTCCATCACCTCGGGGTCGTCGAACGCGCGGTGCCAGGACAGCGCGTCCTCGTCGGTCGGGACACGCAGCTGTACGGAAGGGGCGACGGGAGGCACGGTCGACATCGGGGAGCCCTTCGAAAAGTTGATCAGCGGACCCCCATAGACTGCACGGGACAGGTGCCGCGCGGCACGCGATTTCGAGTCTTCGGGAGATCCGACCGTGACCGAGCCCCTCTCCGAACACAGCGCGGATGTGATCGTCGTCGGAGCAGGCCCGGCCGGCTCCACGACGGCGTACTACCTCGCCAAGGCCGGACTGGATGTCCTGCTCCTGGAGAAGACGGCCTTCCCCCGGGAGAAGGTCTGCGGCGACGGCCTCACCCCGCGCGCCACCAAGCAGCTCGTCTCCATGGGCATCGACATCTCCGAAGAGGCCGGCTGGCTGCGCAACAAGGGTCTGCGCATCATCGGCGGCGGCGTCCGCCTCCAGCTGGACTGGCCGGATCTCGCCTCGTACCCGGACTACGGACTGGTCCGCAAGCGCGACGACTTCGACGAGCAGCTGGCCCGCCAGGCGCAGAAGGCGGGCGCGCGGCTGCACGAGCGCTGCAATGTCGGCGCCCCGATCGTCGACGACCGCACCGGCCGCATCACCGGCGTCAACGCCAAGCTCGGCGAGGAGGAGACCCCGGTCACCTTCCACGCCCCGCTCGTCGTCGCCGCCGACGGCAACTCCACCCGGCTGTCGCTCGCGATGGGCCTGCACCGCCGCGAGGACCGCCCGATGGGCGTGGCCGTGCGTACGTACTTCACCTCGCCCCGCCACGACGACGACTACCTGGAGTCCTGGCTGGAGCTGTGGGACCGGCGCGGCCCCCAGGACCGGCTCCTGCCCGGCTACGGCTGGATCTTCGGCATGGGCGACGGCACGTCCAACGTCGGTCTCGGCATCCTCAACTCCTCGTCCGCCTTCAAGGAGCTGGACTGGCGCGAGGTCCTCAAGGCATGGTGCGCGTCCATGCCGCAGGACTGGGGCTACACGCCGGAGAACATGACGACGCCGATCCGCGGCGCCGCTCTCCCGATGGCCTTCAACCGCCAGCCGCACTACACCAAGGGCCTGCTTCTCGTCGGTGACGCGGGCGGCATGGTCAACCCGTTCAACGGCGAAGGCATCGCGTACGCCATGGAGTCGGGCAAGATCGCCGCGGACGTCATCGTCCAGGCCCACGCCCGCGCCACCCCGGCCCAGCGCGAACTGGCCCTCACCAACTACCCGAAGGTGCTCAAGGAGACCTACGGCGGCTACTACACGATGGGCCGCGCCTTCGTGAAGCTGATCGGCAACCCGAAGGTCATGAAGGTCGCCACCCAGCGCGGTCTGACGCACCCGCTGCTGATGAAGTTCACGCTGAAGATGCTCGCCAACCTGACCGACCCGACGGGCGGCGACGCGATGGACCGGATCATCAACGGCCTTTCGAAGGTGGCCCCGAAGGCCTGATCCTGCGGGTTTCCGGCCCTCACCCGTGTGCCCCGCAATCCGCCGAGCGCGGCCTGCCGGGGCGATGGGGGCCGGGGATCCGGTTGCCCACCCGGCCGGTGGTTCCAGGGATCTGCCCTCCAGGGATCTGCCCGGAACCACCAGCACCACGGACCGTCAGGACAAGTGCTGACGGCGCTCCGGTTCCTCGCCCGCTGTCAGCCCCTCGACGGCGCCCTGGGCGCCCCGGCACAGCGCAAGGCCCGCCGTGAGTACGAGAACCGCGTCAACGCCCTTGCGAGTACAGCCGGGCCGTGATCAACGGCTTGGCGTCAACCGCTGTTCCAGCCCCAAGACCGTTGCACAGTCCTATTGTTGGCTGATGCGCGCACACCATATTGACCGCCCAGCCGATCTCGACGCGGTACGTGAGTCCTATGACCGAGTGGCCGACAACTACGCCCACATGGTGGTGACGACGGGATTCGGCGACATCCGTAGCCATCCATGGCTCAAGGCATCGATCGACGCCTTCGCCGACACCGTGAGCGAGCTCGGGCCTGTTCTCGACGTCGGCTGCGGACCCGGAACGGTGACCGCCTACCTTGCCGAACGCGGACTCGACGTGTCCGGGGTGGATCTCTCTCCCCGGATGATCGAGAACGCGCGCCGTCTTCATCCGCAATGCCGCTTCAGCGTCGCCTCTGCCACCGACCTCGACCTCGGTGAAGCGTCCCTTGGCGGCGTGCTCGGGTGGTGGTCACTGTTCAACCTCCCCCGAGACGTCCTTCCTCAGGTTCTCGCCTCGTTCGCACGCGCGTTGAAGCCAGGCGGACACTTCATCACCGCAACACACGTCGGCGACGAAGACGCGGTGCGCACCGAGGCCTACGGGGGTGTACCCGTTCGTTGGACGACACACAAATGGCGTCCGGAACAACTCGTGGGCCTGATCGAGCAGGCCGGCCTGCGCCCGGTCGCCGAACTTCGGCTCCCCGCGGATGAGCAAAGCGGGCCGGGTCTGGTCGTCATGGCCAAGCAACCCGGCTGAGGATCAGGCGTCGTGGCAAACGCCTGAACCTGCGGGAGCCGGCCGTCCCGGAACCACGCCACCTGGGGACTGCCCTCAGGAGCCCCGTCGCGTCGACAGGGCCACCGATGAGATCCGCATGCCGTTGCCGTCCGCCGACGGTGCGGAGCAGCCCTCACGCATTCATGAACGAAAGGTGAACTTTTCCTGCGGGTCAGGTGTACAACTCTTTACCTTCTTCACGAGTCGAACTGGTGTACACCAGTTCGTTCTGTTTGGGCGAACGTCGTGAAAGAGGAAGCCTACCCATGATGATCCGTCGGTTGTGTGGAGTCCTGCGCGTGCGCGGGGTGATCGACCTGCTCCTTGTGCTCCTGCTCGGCGTCGGTTTCGTCGCACTGCCGGTTTTCGCCCTGCTGCCGTCCCTGTGGGGTTTCGTGGCGGCGGCGGCCGTGACGTATGTGGTGGACGAGGTACTGCATGTGCGAGCTCCGAGTTTCGTGCGCCGGCTGGCGGCGCTGCATCTCGATCGCACCATGCGGTTCGCGGTTCGTACGGTGATGCTGCTCGCGCTGGCCAGCCGGATGGACGCGCCTGGTGTGGTGCTGGTCACCGCCCTCGCCGTCTTCAGCGGTCACTTCGCGATGATGATGCTGTACACGGCGGTGCACCACGCCATCCGCCGGCGCCGGGTGCTGCCGCTGGTGGTGCGCAACCTTGACCTGAGCGAGCTGCCGATACCGCAGCAGCCGCCCGCCGTGCTGTACAGACGCCACTTGCGCAAGCTCCTCCACCTGGACCTGCCGGCCCACGCCGGGCTCCTCGCCGCGCTCACCGCCGGTACCTGGGAGCCGGCCTACGCGGGCTTCGCGTTCACCATCGGTGTGACCGTGGCGGCTGTCCTCGCGCTGCTGGGTCAGTACCGCAGGGTGCGCCGGATGCCCGCACGGGACGAGGTGTTCGCCGAGGTCAACCGCCGGCTGGAGGGATACCGGCCGGAGGTGGCGCTCTATTTCAGCTTCGCGGCCGTCTCCCGTGACTTCATGTACCAGGTCAACATGTGGATCGAGACGCTCGAGCAGCTCGACCTGCGTCCGGTGATCATCCTTCGGGAGCGTGCCTCGTTCCGTTACCTGAGCCGTACCTGGATCCCGGTGGTCTGCGTGCCGAAGGCCGACGACCTGGCCGAGCTCGAACTGTCCGGCGTCCGGGTCGTGTTGTATCCCGGCAACGCGGGCAAGAACGTTCACATGCTCCGCGTGGCCGAGGCCAAGCATGTCTTCATCGGGCACGGCGACAGCGACAAGCTCGCCAGCAGCAACCGGGTCAGCAAGGTGTACGACGAGATCTGGGTGGCGGGCCGCGCGGGCCGGGACCGCTACCAGCGGGTGCGGCACGCGATCAGTGACAGCGCGATCGTGGAGGTGGGCCGCCCGCAGCTGTCCCCGATCCGCCTGCACGCCGAGCATGTCCCCGGCCCTCTGCCCGTCGTCCTCTACGCGCCCACCTGGGAGGGCTGGAGCGACGACGATTGCCACACCTCTCTGATCCCGATGGGTGTGCCCCTCATCGAGAAGCTCCTGGCGGAGAACGTACGGATCATCTACAAGCCGCACCCGCTCACCGGCAAGCGCTCGACCGAGGCGGCGGCCGCCGACCAGGCGATCCGCGAGCTGCTGCGCGCCGACAACGAGCGGCGCGACCCCGCGGAGGCGGAGGCCGCGGTCGCCGCCGTACGGCCCCGGCTGCAGGAGATCCAGGCCCGCCTCGACGAACTGGCCGGCCGGCACAACGGCGACGACGCCGAGCAGATGCGCGAGGCCCGGGTTCCCGACCGTGCCGGGGCGGCCGAGTGGCAGGAACTGCGCGCCGAGTGGCACCGGATCTTCCGGGAGAGCCAGGGCGCCGTCCGCCACAACGTGATTGTCGATCAACTGCCGAACCTCTACGAGTGCTTCAACCAGGCGGACATCCTCATCAGCGACGTCTCCTCGGTGGTCGCCGACTTCGTGGCCAGCCTCAAGCCGTACGTCCTCACCAACGCGCGCGACCTGCCCGACCACGAGTTCCGGGCCGCCTACACCACTGCGGGCGGCGCCTACCTCCTCGACCGCGAGTGCACCCGCCTCCCGGAGATCCTCGACTCGGTCCGCGCTCCGCACACCGACCCGTTGGTCCTCGACCGCCGTACCCTGAAGGAGTACGTCCTGGGCCCCGACCATCCCACCTCCATGGAGCGCTTCAACTCCGCCACCAACGCCCTGGCCGCAAAGGGAGAGGCGGAACGGGCCGAAGCCGCGATGGAGGCGCACCAGGGAATCTCCGCGACGGCGCTGCAGCGGACCGGGCTCGGGTGACACGAGCGCGACGGCACGCCCCCTTCGGCTGGGCTGCGTGCTCCACCAGCTGCTGGTCGGCCGCCCGCCGTTCGAGGCCGACACGGCAACTGCGCTCCTCGACCAGCACGTCGAAGCCGCGCCCGTACCGCCCGCCACGCTGGTTGCGTAGTGCCCCGGATTTTTGGGGCTTAGACCGACCGGCAAATGGGGGGGGCGGCGTCGCGGGGCTGGGCACGCGCATCTGCCGCGTTGTCGTCGATCACCATGGCTCCTTCCCCAAGCTCTCGGCTGCGCTCGAGCAGGGGAGACCCCATCTGCCTCAATCCTCCGCCTTGCAGCTGCACGCACCCAGC